>NZ_NFHI01000018.1:0-45349 GCF_002159255.1 Massilimicrobiota sp. An80 | reverse complement strand
ACCCACAACACTTAGACCATAAAACCTGGTTCAAAATGCGAATTCAAAGACTCATCTAACTCATCGTTATTGAGGAATAAGTGAGTGGTCCAAACCTCCTTGAAGTAGTCAAAGCCACACGGAAAAATACAAATCCACAAACACATATTTCAATTTTACATATAAACCTAAACGTCATCAACTACGTATTAATAAAGTTGATAGAAAGGAGAAGGTATATTTTAATGACTGATAAATGAGTCAATTATAATATACCAGGAAAAAACAATGAAAGATGTAATGATTGTAACGGGTGCAGGCCAAATCAGTATGGCTATTGCCAGAAGAATTGGTTATGGTAAAAAGATTATAATGGGAGATAAAAGAATTGAAAATGCAAAGACTATTGCAGAAGTAATGAATAATGCAGGATTTGATGTGGTCCCATTTGAAATGGATTTATCTTCTAGAGAATCTATATTCAATATGATAGATGAAGCGAAAAAATATGGACCTATTACAATGTTGGTCAATGGTGCTGGTGTTTCGCCAAGTCAGGCACCTATTGAAGCTATTCTCAATGTTGATTTATATGGGACAGCAGTTTTATTGGAGGAAGTTGGAAAAGTGATTGAACCAGGTGGTGTGGGAGTGACTATTTCTAGTCAATCAGGATTTAGAATGAAACAATTAACACCTAAGGAAGATGAACAGTTAGCTTGTACGCCAACAGAAGAATTATTAAATTTAGATTTATTAAAAGTTGAAAATATTCAGGATACTTTACATGCTTATCAATTGGCTAAAAGATGTAATGAAAAAAGAGTCATGGCCCAGTCAGTGAAATGGGGAGAAAAAGGTGCTCGTATTAATGCAATTGCGCCAGGAATTGTCGTTACCCCATTAGCCATTGATGAATTTAATGGACCAAGAGGAGATTTTTATAAGAATATGTTTGCATCTTGTCCAGCTGGTAGACCAGCAACAGCAGACGAAATTGCTAATGTAGCAGAATTATTGATGAGTGATAAAGGTGCTTTTATTACAGGTTCAACATTTTTGATTGATGGTGGCGCAACAGCATCATATTACTATGGACCATTACAACCAAAGGAGAAATAAACAATGAAAAAAAGAAGATTAGGACAAACTGATATGTATGTCAATATGATTGGGCTAGGGTGCATGGGATTATCTCACGCCAGTGGAACACCTCTTCCAAAAGAAGAAGCCTTGCAAGTCTTAAAAGAAGCACATCGTATTGGTTATGATTTATATGATACTGCTGAATGTTATACAGGTGTTTATCCTGATGGAAGTATCAGCAATAATGAAGAAATTGTAGGTGAAGCTATTAAAGATTTTAGAGATGACATTGTTCTTTGTACAAAGTTTGGTGTGATGCATAAAGGTGACCATCTTGAATTTGATAGTTTACCACAGAAGATTAGAGAATCTATTGAAGGTTCTTTAAAAAGATTACAGACAGATCATATTGATATTTATTATCAACATAGAATTGATCCTCAAGTAGAACCAGAAGTTGTGGCTGGAGTGATGAAGGATTTGATTCAAGAAGGAAAAATCAAAGCTTGGGGCATTAGTGAAGTGAATGAAGATTATTTAAGAAGAGCACATGCTATCTGTCCTGTGACAGTCATTCAAAATAGATATTCTATGATGGCAAGATGGCATGAACATTTGATTGATGTCTGTCAAGAACTTGGAATAACATATATAGCTTTTTCGCCACTAGCAAATGGTGCATTGACAGGCGCTTATCATTCTCAAGCAGATTTTAAAGATGATCAACAGGATTTTAGAAGAAACATGCCTCAATATAGTCAAACAGGCATGATCAAAACAAATGCTTTATTGGAAGTTATCAGTCAAGTTGCAAAGAAATATCATGCGACAAATGCTCAAATATCTTTAGCTTGGATGCTTCATAAATTTCCACATCTTATTCCTATCCCTGGTTCACGCAAAATAGATAGATTATCTTCTAACTTTCAGGCAGGAAATATACAGCTTTTAGAAACAGATATTCAAATGATTGATCATCAATTAGAACAGATGGAATTTGAAGTCTTTGGAGGGCATTAAAATATGAAATCTTTAATCGTTTATTTTTCTCATTGTCATGAAAACTATGTGAATGGGGATATTGTTGATTTAGAAAAAGGAAATACACAAGTGGTTGCTCAAAAGATAAGTCAATATATAGATGCTGATTTATTTGAAATAAAACCTTTACATGATTATCCTGTACAATATCATCAATGTACTCAAGTCGCTAAAGAAGAGTTAGAAAATCAAAAAAGACCCAAAATTAAAAACATCATTCCCCATTTTGAACAATATCAAAATATTTATTTAGGTTTTCCTAACTGGTGGGGAACTATGCCAATGTGTGTCTGGACTTTTTTAGAAAGTTATCAGTTTGATGGAAAAGATGTTTATCCTTTTATAACTCATGAAGGAAGTGGCTTTGGAAGAAGTTTTCAGGATTTAAAAACAATCATTCCTCATGCTTATATTCATGAAGGACTCGCTATTTTTGGTCACCAGGTATATGAAAGTGAAGACAAAATAAAAAGTTGGGTAGGTGAATAAATCATAATAACAAAAAAAGCACTTGATTATCGACAAAGAGAACTCATCACATTTTGTTTTTTAGTGGCACAAGGTGGATGTGAAGCTCAGTTATCTTCACATATTATTGGTTTTCCAAGAACTTTCAATGCTTTAAAGTGTATTCAAGAGATACAATCATAATCACTGTTGTTTATAAAATCTCTTTTTGATAAAATGGAAACAAGGAGAGTGATAGCTTATGCTACTAAAACAAATGAAATATTTTATAGCTATAGTAGACTATGGAAGCTTTACAGAAGCTGCCGAGCATTGTTTTATTTCACAATCAGCTATCTCTCAACAAATTCAATCATTAGAATTTCAGTTACAAGTTCAATTAATGGTTCGTCAGAAAAGACATTTTGAATTAACTGAAGCAGGTCAATATTTTTATCGACATGCAAAGGCTGTATTGGAAGAAATCGACCAGATTGTTGCGCAAACACAAAGACTAGGAGAAGATCATGAATTAATATTACGCATCGGCTATCCTAAGAATTTTAACTTATTTGAGCTTCAACAGGCTATTACACAATTTTGTGAACTATATCCCGAAGTGAAAATTTCTATTGTAAGTGGAACACATGAAGAATTATTTGAATTACTGGTTGATGGACATATTGATTTAAAAGTGAGTGAACAAAGAAGAGCCTATAATGAAGACTATTATAATTATGAATTGAAGTATAGTGATTCTTATGTAGAAATAGCAATGGGAAATCCTTTAAGTCAAAAAGATATTTTAACAGTAGAAGACTTAAAAACATTATCTTGTATATTAGTTGTGTCTAAAGGATATGAAGACTCTGAAAAGAGTTTTTATGAAAAAGATTTAGCTATATCACATCAGTTTTTATATGTTGATTCTTTAGAACAAGCCCGTTTAATGGTAGCAGGAAATCGTGGTTATCTTCCTATTGATGTGCTGGGAGAAATGATGACACCTATTCAAGGCATCAAAAGAGTACCTTTATATAAAAATGGAAAACCCATTCAAAGAAACTACTTTGCCTGCTGGCATAAACAACATACAAATTATTACATTGAAGAATTTGCCCAAATGTTAAGGACAGTATTTCAATAAACATACAAAATATCATTCATTGTTTATATGAACAAGAATGATATTTTTTTGATGAAATGTTCAATCTTTTATAGTTTATTTTATAACGTGTTTTTAAATATGCTATAATAAAGAGGAGGCTATCTTATGAATAGAATAGAAAGAAGTCAAAAGAAATATGAAGAATTATTTTTAAATCCACAAACATTAGATTTAAAAGATCCTGAATTTATGACACAGCTACAAAGATTGATATTTGGTGAAGTTTTTTATGTTGGAGATTTGACAGATAGACAAAGAGAACTCATCACATGTAGTGTTTTAACAGTTTTACAGACTTTACCACAATTAAAGGCACATCTGAATGCTGCCTTGAATGTAGGTGTTTTACCATTAGAATTAAAAGAATCATTATATCAATGTGCTCCATTTATTGGTTATCCGAGAACATTGAATGCAGTGAATGTATTGAATGAAGTTTTAGAAGGCAGACATATTTCATTACCACTAGATAATCAGACAAGTATAAAAGATGAAGAAAGATATGAAAAAGGATTAGAAATTCAAAAAGAGTTATATGGTGATGAAATTAAAGACAGATATCGTTATTTACCAGATGATGTCGGTGAAGCTTTACCAAGATTTTTAACAGAATGGTGTTTTGGTGACTGTTATACAAGAAAGGTATTAGATATTCCAACAAGAGAATTATTGATCTTTTGTATTTTAACAGCACTCAATGCCTCTGGACAACTTTATGCACATGCTTTAGGAAATATCAAAGTTGGAAACTCTTTACATACACTTTATTATGCATTGATTCAATGCTTACCTTATTTAGGTTTCCCATGTGTGTTTAATGCTTTTAATGCAATTAAAGATTTAGCTGAATAAATATGAATCATAAAGATGGATAGAAATGTTCATCTTTTTTTGTGATTTTGATTGTTGTGAGAAATGTTGGGTTATTGTTTCATGTTGATGTTGTAAGGGGAAAAAGTATGCTTTTTAGCTATGCTGTGAGATTGTTTTTAAGTATTGGACGAAAAAGAATATACACATTAAAATAGGAATAAAGAAAGGATGATGAATAATGAAGATATTGGTTATATATGGAAGTCCACATCAGAAAGGTTCTTCATATTTATTAGCAAATGAATTTATCAAAGGAGTTCAGGAAAATCACCATGAAGTCACTGTTTTTGATGTGGCTCATCATCATATTGCACCCTGTCTAGGATGTGACCATTGTGGAATGAATGGTCCATGTATTCAAAATGATGATATGAGTCAGTTAAGAAAAAACATGCTTGATCATGATATGATTGTTTTTGTCACACCACTTTATTACTTTGGAATATCAGCACAACTAAAAGCGGCTATTGACCGTATTTATAAAGATTAAGCATTGAAAACCCCATCTGCTCTGCGGTGGGGATGAAAATGCTTTTTTTTCTAAAAATTGTGTCTAATGACACCATGTCTATATAGAACAGCATTTCAATGATATAATATAGAGAGACTATAACAGGAGGTGCTATAATGGACAAAGCATATAGATACAGGATATATCCAAACAAGTCACAGAAGATTCTGCTTGCCAGGACTTTTGGCTGCGTACGCTTTGTATATAACCATTTTCTAGATAAAAAGCAGAAGCTCTATGAATCTGATGGGACGAATCTATCCTATAATGACATGGCGCATGAAGTTGTTGACATGAAGCGCACTCCTGAGTATGCATGGCTAAGCGAAGTGGATGCAACGGCTCTTCAGTCATCACTGAGAAATCTTGACAGAGCCTATACCAACTTCTTCAGGAAGAATGCCATGTATCCTAGATTCAAGTCAAGAAGGACGCATTGTTTCTCATATACAAGCAAGAACAACAGCAATTCCATCAAGTTCAATAATGGGTATATTACACTGCCTAAGATTGGTATTGTTAAATCAAAGAACAAATGCATCCCGCAGGGAAGAATTGTCAATGCGACTGTCACTCAGGAACCATCAGAGAGATATTATGTATCTTTATGCTGCAGAGATGTTGATATGAAACAATATCCAAATAGCAACAAGTCTACAGGCATTGACATGGGCATCTCTCACTTCTGTACATTTGACAATGGAGTGAAGATAGACAACCATAAGTATCTTGCCAAGTCGCTGAAGAAACTTGCCAGACTCCAGAAACAGCTTTCTCGAAAGCCAAGAGGAAGCCATAACTGGGATAAGGCACGTATCAAAGTGGCGAGAATGCATGAACATATCTATAACCAGAGAAACGATTTTCTCCATAAGCTGTCAACGGACATCGTCAAGCAGAACAGTATCATCTGCATAGAGGATTTGGATATCCAGTCCATGCAGAATAATCAGTATATTGCAAGAGATGTTGCCGATGTATCATGGAGCAGATTTATGAGTATGCTGGAATACAAGTCTGCATGGCATGGAAGAACTGTTGTCAAGATAGACAGATACTTTGCCAGCTCACAGACATGTCATGAATGTGGCTATAAGCATGCTGATGTCAAGAATCTCAATATCAGAAGATGGACGTGCCCTGAATGTGGTACTGTTCATGACAGGGATGTGAATGCTGCCATCAACATATTAAGAGAAGGGCAAAGAATTCTTCTCTTGCAGTAGATATATATTAAAATACTAGGGCAGGAACTGTCCGAAGTTACGCCTGTGGAGATGGATACTATGAAGTCTTTGAAGCAGGAAACCTCGTTGCTCTGCGGCGAGGTAGTTCATAGTTTTACAATGGAATTATCATCTATGCATAAAAAGACAGCTTTTATATGCGCTGCATGGAATAGTTCTCAAGGAATAATGGATGCTGTTAAGATGCATTATGAAGCATTGGTTGATTATATGCATTTTCAAGATGTAGGAAGCATTTTAGCAACTGGATGTGGAACACCATCTATGACTTTGCGCTCACCTTTTATGGAAAAAGCATATCAATTAGGGAAAAGTATCCAATAAGGCTCTTGAAATATCAGGAGCTTTTTCTTTATAATAAATTTAATAAAGGGGCTGAAGAGTATGAAATATTGTGATGAATGTGGACATGAATTGATTGAAAAACCATGTGGAATTGATGGGACAATGCCTTATTGTGAACATTGTCAAAAGTTTAAATTTCCAATGTTTAATAGTGCTATTTCTGCTATTATATTCAATCCACAAAAAGATAAGGTATTGTTAATACAACAATATGGACAGGTAGATTATATTTTGGTAGCGGGATATATTAATAAAGGTGAAAATGCAAAACAGACATTAATTAGAGAGATTCAAGAAGAAGTCAATTTGAAAGTTGTTGATTATATGTACAATGATAATGAGTATTATGCAAAAACAAATACGTTAATGCATAATTATGTTGCAGTGGTTGATTCAGAAGATTTTCATTTAACAAATGAAGTGGATCATGCCAAATGGATTCCTATTGATGAAGTCTTCAATGTTATGAAACAAGGATCATTAGCCCAATCCTTTGTGAAAAGATATTTAGAAAAGAGGGGTTGATTATGAAGAAAATATTTTTCTTTGATATTGATGGAACATTAGCGATACATGGTGTGATTCCTGAAGGCAATCTCAAAGCTTTAAAATTACTTCAGGATCAGGGACATCTCACATTTATATGTACAGGCAGAGCACCTTTTTATGCCCAAAATCTTTTTGGAAATCTTGTCAGTGGTCTTATTACATGTAATGGAAGATATATTATATATCAAGGAAAGAAACTGTATGGAAAAGCTTTTTTACCAGAAGAACTGTCATATTATTATGAAAAAATAAAAGCATTCAATGCAGGAGCTATGTTTGTTTCTGATGAGGTTGCCGTTCCTTATTTATTGGATGATGCACAGATTGAAGGTATTAAAGATGAATATGGTATACAACGTATTCAGACAAATGCTTTTTTATTGCCATTTTATACATTTGATTTGTTTTATCATGATCTTCAACAACGTGATACACTGATACAGGCTTTTGATAAAGAATTGGTTATTAATGATCATGGTGGTCATGGCTCATGTGACTGTTCAACCATTGGTTTTGATAAGGGTGATGGTATTGCTTATTTATTGAAATATTTTCATATTGATAAAGAGAATGCCTATGCTTTTGGAGATGGTTATAATGATCAGGCAATGTTTAGAGAAGTAGGGCATGGTATAGCGATGGGAAATGCTGTAGATGTTTTAAAACAAAAAGCAACATATATTACAGATTCTATTGATCAGGATGGTATATTAAAGGCACTACAACATGAAGGAATAGCTTAAAGTTATTCCTTTTTTGTACATGAAGTTTGATTTATGTTATAATAGCGATACTTCAAAGGAAAGGATCTTTATATGGGAAATGTAAAAATAAGAAAAATGGTCCAAGGCGCTATGATTGCAGCTATCTTTGGTGCTTTGTCTATTTTCAATACGTATACAGGCAGTATGTTTGATATATTTATTTGTTATGGCATGGTGATTCCACTTGTCTGGTATAGTTATACATATCGTTTACAGGATGGTCTGTTAGTCAGTTTGATTGCGATGATTGTGATTATGATCACAGGATTACCTTTTTTTGCAATTTCATCATTTTCTTCATGTCTGATTGGTGTTTTTTTAGGTGAAGCTTTAAAACGTCAGGCTTCTCGAGGTGTTTTGTTTTTGGGAACATTATCTCTTACATTTTTCAATAATATCTTGCTTTATGAAGTTTTTGCAGGATTATTAAATATGGATCTGATTGGTGAAATGAAAGAGATGTATATGATGATGGACAATGTTTTTCCTTCCATCACACAGACTTTTCCTTTAACATCATTTCTTTCATTAGCACCCCTTCTTTTATTGATTATGTCATTTCTTGAAATGTATGTGATTATTTTGTTATGTCAAATGGTTTTATCCCGTTTTCATATTCCTTTTCCCAATTCTTTCCACATTGCTTATATGCATTTAAGTCGTCCAATAGGAGGTATTTTGACTATAATGCTGGTTGTCAGCTATGTACTAGAACATGTTTATGCGATGAATAATATTTATATCACTTATATATATTTGATCTCTTTATTAACTTTGGCTGTTGAAGGCCTTGCCTTTTTGTCATGGCTGGCTATTTTGAAAAATAAACCACGCCTTATCATCCTGGCTTTTTTGGGTATGCTTATTCCATTTATCAATCAAATGTATGTTGTCATAGGAATCGTAGATATATTTAGTGATTTAAGAACAAAACTATTGTATAATAAACATAATGAACAATAAGGAGGGATACAATGATCAGAAAGATATTACAAATCAGGAATCTATTAATGGCTTTATTGGTTGGAGAATGTGGTATATTATTTGGCTTATATCTTTTATTGAATACTCCGATATTGTTGGCTTTTAGTGTATATGCGCTTATTAAAAATGTTATTATTTTCTTTATTGTTGTTTATATTTCTTATGTTTTAGAAAATAATCAATTAAGTGTTGAAGAAGTTTTAAATAAAGATGCTAAAAATGCATTTATATTTGGTGGTATTGCTTTAATTCAGTATGATGAAAATAGAAATATTGTATGGACAAGTGATTTATTAAAGGCCATGAATATTAATATTGCAGGGGTTAAGCTTTTGGAATGGCAACCCCATTTGGCAAGCCTTTTTGATGATGAAGATGTCAAAGTGATTGATATTAAAGGTAAAAAGTTTGAAGCTTATATTAATCAGGGAACTAAGCTGATTTATTTAAAAGATGTCACACAGCTCATGTCTTTACAACAAGATTACTTAGATCAGCAGGTTTGTATGGCTTATATTACAATTGATAATTATGAAGAAACATTGGAAAATGCTGATGAACCTAAGATGGCTTTGATACAATCACGTTCTAGACAAGTTATCGTAGATTGGGCATATTCCAATGGGATTATTATTAGACGTTTTAAATCAGGTGGTTACTTAGCATTTTTTAATGAACGTATTTATCGTAAACAAGTTGAAAATAAATTTGCAATATTAGATACATTTAAAGAAATGTCAAAAGAGTTAGATGAAGTGATGACTTTAAGTATTGGTATTGGTAAAGATTCTCGTGTTTTAAGAGAACTTGATGAAATGGCTTCTGCTGCATTGAATTTAACGTATTCACGTGGTGGTGACCAGGTGGCTGTTAAATCTGGAGAAGATAAGAAAGTCAGATTCTTTGGTGGTAATAGTGATACTTTTGAAAAGAGCAGTAAAGTCCGTGCACGTGTCATTGCACAATCTCTAGCAGGGCTTATCAAAAATGCCAGTCAAGTAATCGTGATGGGGCATAAGAATTCAGATTTGGATTCATTTGGAGCATCACTCGGTGTGGCTAAGATAGCTATGGCCTATGGAAAGAAAACAACAGTCATTGTTGATTTTGAATCCATTGAAAAGAAAACTAAAGAAGTCGCTGTTTTGGTTAAAGCTGATCCACGCTATAAAGGAATGATTCAATCAGCCAATGAAGCAATTGAGCGTGTTGATAAAAATACCTTGTTAATTGTTGTGGATAATCATAAATCCAGTCTAGCACTTTCTAAAGCTTTGTTAGAACGTGTCAAAAATAAGGTTATTATTGATCATCATCGTCGTGGTGAAGAATTTATTGAAGCACCAGTTTTAACATATCTAGAGCCAGCGTCTTCAAGTACTGTAGAATTAGTTATAGAGCTTTGTGATTATCAAAATGTAGATTTGAAAATCAATGAACTGGATGCTACAATAATGTATGCTGGAATGCTGGTTGATACAAATAACTTTAAACAGCGAGTGGGTGTGCGTACTTTCCAGTCAGCAGCGCATTTGAAAGAATTACAGGCCAATGTGCCAATGGCTTATGAATTTATTAAAGATTCTTATGAAGAAACGTTGCAGCGTCTTTCTATTGCCCAGACAGCCTATCAGTATCGTCCTGATATTTTGATTGCCTGTGGACAAGAAAGCGAGGAATATAATTCTAGTTTATTAGCTAAATCAAGTAATGCATTGCTTGAAATTAGTGGTATTAAGGCAAGTTTTTCCATTGGTAGAATTTCTAAAACAAAGGTCGCTATCAGTGCGAGAAGTACCAAGGATATGAATGTACAGGTTATTATGGAAGCCTTGGATGGTGGTGGTCATTTTAGTATGGCTGCAGCACAGTTTGAAAATAAAACGATTGAAGAAGTACGTCTTTTATTAGAAGAAAAAATACAAGAATATTTAGATGATAGAGGTGAAGTATAATGAAAGTGATTTTATTACAAGATGTTAAGAAGGTAGGAAAGAAAAACGATATTGTCAATGTTGCTGATGGATATGGACAAAACTTTTTGATTAAAAACAATTTAGCTGTTTTAGCAACTGAACATGGGAAAAAAATGGTTGCTCAAACAAAAGAAAAAGAAAGATTGGAAGAATTAGAAAATAAAAAGAAAGCTGAAGAACTCAAAGAAAAAATTGAAAGTTTAACATTAGAATTTAAGTTATCATCTGGTAAAGATGGTAAAACTTTTGGAAGTATTTCAACGAAAAATGTTGTTGAAGAATTAATGAAAACACATGGAATTAAAGTGGATAAAAGAAAGTTCATTAATGCTAGACCCATACAAGCTTTAGGATATACAAATTTAAAAATTGAATTGCATAAAGGAGTTATTGCGACAATAAAAGTTCATTTATCTGAAAAATAAGGAGGGAAAAAGATGGCTAGAGAATATCCCCATGATTTGGTAGCCGAAAGATCATTGCTAGGATCTATGTTGATATCAAGTGATGTCTGTCAGACTGTTTTATCATTAGCTTCAAAAGATGATTTTTATTTGGATAGCCATCGTATTCTTTTCGAGGCTATGCAAAATATTTATGCTGATAATAGCCCTGTTGATGTCACAACATTAACATCTTATTTAATAGATAAAAAATTGTTAGATAAAACAGGTGGTGTTGAATATCTTTTAGAATTAAGTGAATCAGTGCCAACAACATCTCATAGTGAACATTATTTAAAAAGATTAAATGAAAAAGCTTTGTTGAGAAGATTGATTAAAGAATCAACAGAAATTATTGAAAAAGCTTATGGAGATGTCGAAAATATCAATGATTTTATTGGTGAAGTTGAAAAAGATTTCTTGAATGTCACAAGAGATCGTAATGCCGGTGAATTCCAAAATGTTAAATCAGTGATTCAAAAAGTGACAGATCGTTTGGTGATGTTACAAAAAGCAGATGGGAAGATATCCGGTGTTAAAACTGGATATTATGATTTAGATAAATTAACATCTGGCTTTCAAAAAGGTGATTTGATTATTTTGGCTGCACGTCCATCTGTTGGGAAAACAGCTTTTGCATTGAATGTAGCTTATAATGTTTCTTATAAGTCAGATGAAGCAGTCGCTATCTTTTCACTGGAAATGCCAGCTGAGCAGTTGATTCAACGTATTATCTGTTCAGCAGGAAGTTTAAAAGCTGAATCTTTGCGTTCAGGTTCTATTTTAAAAGAAAGCAGTGAAAGGTATTATGCAGCTGCTGATAAAGTCTCTAAATGTAATTTATATATTGATGATACTCCGGGTATTCGTGTTGGAGAAATTGCTGCGAAATGTCGCCGTTTAAAACGTGAACAAGGTTTAAAGATGATTGTTATTGACTACTTGCAGTTGATTTCAGGACCGGCGAATAGTCGTGAATCTAGACAACAGGAAGTATCAGATATTTCACGACAATTAAAAATGATTGCCAGAGAATTAGAAGTTCCAGTTTTAGCTTTAAGTCAGTTATCTCGTTCCGTTGAAAAACGTGATAATAAGCGACCTGTTTTATCAGATTTAAGAGAATCAGGAGCTATTGAACAGGATGCCGATATCGTTTCATTTATTCATCGTGAAGATTATCAGGATCCTAAAAAAGAAGCTGAAACACAAGGAGCTACCGATATTATTATTGCAAAACACCGTAATGGGGCTTTGGCTGATATACGTCTTGTTTTCTTAAAACAATTTAGTAAGTTTGCCAATCCAGCAAGATCAGATCAGCAAATTAATCCTTTAGAAGGTGTTAAAGATTTAAGAACATAAATATTTGACAAAATGAAGGAGTTTGGACTCCTTTTATTTAAAAATGATTTTATAAAGGAGGAACGCTTATGATTTTCACAACCAAAAGGTTAATTCTTAGACCGTGGGAAGAAAGTGATGCGCAAAGTCTTTTTCGATATGCCAGTGATCCTGATGTTGGACCGATTGCAGGATGGCCACCCCATCAAAGTGTGGAAAAAAGTTTAGATGTGATACGTCATGTCTTTAATGGTGATGAATGTTATGCGATTTGCAAAAGGGATAGTCATGAAGCTATTGGGGCTATAGAACTAAAACTCAATGGGCATACAGATATGACTGAACGTGATGATGAATGTGAGCTTGGATACTGGCTGGCCAAACCCTATTGGGGAAGAGGCTATATGCCTGAAGCTGGTAGAGAATTGATTCGACATGCCTTTGAAGATTTAGATATGAAGACTATCTGGTGTGGGTATTATGATGGAAATACGAAATCTTTAAGAGTACAAGAAAAGCTAGGATTTATTTATCATCATAGTTGTGATGAGGTGCCTGTGCCTTTGTTGAATGAAGTAAGAATAGGTCATACGAATTACATGACAAAAGAATCTTGGGAAAAGATGAAAGAAGGGAATTCATAATGTTATTTCCTTTTGAAGATGCACCCAATACAGCAACGCTGATCTGTTGTCATATTCTTGATCAAAATGCTTCCATTTTATATGTTTTTCATGATGAAGATGATGGAATGTGGCAATTTTTATGTGATCAACAACATAGCAGTGAAGAGGCAAGGTTAGTTTCTCTTGAATATGTATTCCATTTAGATCCTTCCATTGCAGCTTTAAAAGATATGCCCTGTGGCTATTATGCACAAAGAAAGTCAAAATACGAGAATTGGATCATAAGTAAAAAATCATGATATGAAAGACAAAATAAAAACACACCTGCGGGTGTGTTTTCATATATCATCTATCCTTCAAATGTAGGACGGATAACTAAATCAGAAACATCAACACCATCTGGCTGAGAAATCGCATATAGGACAGCATTCGCAATTGTTTCTGGTTGAAGTCCAAATTGTTCATAAAATCCTTCGACCATCTTCTTATGATCATTTTCAACGACATGATTTAATAATTCTGTCTTGATAGCTCCAGGATAAATTGTTGTTGTACGAATATTTTTACCTTCCTGATTTGTTTCACTGTTAAAAGATTGTAACATCACTTTGACAAAATGCTTTGTTCCACAATAGACTGCATTTCCTGGAACCAATGTCGTTCCTGCTCTTGATGAGGTAATAATGATATGTCCAGAATTTTGCTGATAGAATTCTGGCATAATAGCGTACATGGAATTGAGGACACCTTTGATGTTGATATCAACCATATCCATCCATCCTTTGAGATCTAATTCAGACATATTTCCAGCTGGCATAATACCTGCATTCGCAAATAAGACATCGACCTTTCCAAATTTTTCTTTAGTTAATTTTACAATAGCTTTCATATCTTCTACATTTGTTACATCTGATTTTAAATAAATAGCACTATCACCTAACTCACCAGCTAGTTTTTCTAAACGTTCTTCTCTTCTGCCACTTAATACAACTTTAGCGCCATGTTTAGCTAAAACTCTAGCTGTGGCTTTACCAATACCAGAAGTGGCTCCTGTAATGATAATGACTTTGTTTTCTACATTTTCCATTTGATTTCCCCCTTTTGACAACATCATTTTATCAAAGAGATTAATAAAAAAATAATTGTTAGAAATCATAGATATATGACTATAAATCATAGTATAATATGATTACAAGGCATAAGGAGAAGATGTTATATGGAATTAAGACAATTACAGTACGTTATCAAAATAGCAGAATGTGGCACAATGCTCAAGGCGGCTCAAGAGTTGTATATATCACAATCGGGTTTAACACGTTCTTTAAAAACATTAGAAAAAGAACTTGGGATGGAATTATTTGATCGTATCAATAATCGACTCATATTAAACGAATATGGAAAAACAGTTGTGGAAGAAGGAAGAGATATACTCAATCATGTTGATAAGCTACAGGAGAAAGTCAAGAATCAATATAATCGCAATATGAATATGTTCATTGGTTCTTGCGCCCCGGCACCATTATGGGCTTTAAGATATACGATGAAACGTCAATACCTTGATATGTCTTTTGGATATGAAACAAAGGCTGACGCTGAAGAATTGATTCAAGGTTTCAATGAGCATGATTATTCAGCTATTATTTTAGACTATCCAATAAATAAAGAAGATGTTGTTTGTTTTCAAATATGCCAGGAAGTTTTAAACATTTCAACAACATCCCATCACCCCTTAGCAAACAAAAAGACCATAACTTTTGAAGAATTAAACGGTGAAAATTTTTTGGAATATAAT
This sequence comes from Massilimicrobiota sp. An80, assembly GCF_002159255.1. Classification (NCBI taxonomy): domain Bacteria; kingdom Bacillati; phylum Bacillota; class Erysipelotrichia; order Erysipelotrichales; family Erysipelotrichaceae; genus Massiliimicrobium; species Massilimicrobiota sp. An80. The sequence continues at coordinate 30,174 of NZ_NFHI01000018.1, read as the reverse complement.
AATACAGGTTATTGGCATGAAGTGTGTGTAGACAATATGCCTGATTCACATTTTATTGTACAGGATGATTTGGAAGTGTATGGGATTCTTCAAAGACAATCTTCTTTGTTGACTTTTAGAACAAGTTTGACAATACCAAGATTTCATCTCTATGAAGATAGAGTTTATATTCCTATTACGAATCCAGAAGCGACACTGACTTTCTATTTGATATGTCATCAAAATCATTTTGATAAAATTAAAAAGGTACAAGCGCATATCAATGAAGTAGACTGGATACATTATCGTAATGAAGATTTTGAAATTATATAAAAACACAAGGAAAGTTATATTATGATTGTCTTTTGGATTATAGGAATTTTATTTTTCGTTGTAGAACTTTTATGTTGTGTACCTGAATATGTGAGATTATTAAGGTATCATGGTCGTGTGATAGGAACAATAACAAAAATAGAGGATAATGGACAAAATGCCAGAGCTATATTTGAGTATGATGTGGATGGACATCACTATACACAAAAAACGCAATGGACATCAAATGATGTGTTTATTGTTGGAAAAACATGTGATGTTATCTATAATCAGAAAAAACCTCATCTTTCATATATCAAGAAGAGTGGACAATGGATACGTTGTCTTGTAGGGACATTATTTGTAATTGTGGGAGTGATTGTGCTTTGTTTAGGTTTCTTTTTTCAAAGTATATTATAGATAAAAGATAAGGGGGAATATCATGATTTTAGAAACAGAACGTTTGTTTTTAAGAGAATGAGAACAAAGTGATTTCGATGATTTAGCTCAAATATTACAGAATCCACATGTGATGTATGCTTATGAACATGATTTTTCAAAAGAAGATGTTCAGACATGGCTAGATCGTCAAAGAAAAAGATATAAGGAATATGGTTTTGGATTATGTGCCATGATTTTAAAAGAGACAAATGAAATGATTGGTCAGGCAGGTCTGACAATGCAGCTTTATCAGAATACCCAGATATTGGAAGTGGGTTATCTGTTAAAGGAGGAGTTCTGGCATCATGGATATGCTAGAGAAGTGGCATTAGGCTGTCAAAAATATGCTTTTGAAAATTTACAGGCAGATCAGTTATATGCCATCATTAAAGCTGATAATATTTCATCTATCAAGGTAGCAGAGAGTCTTGGTATGAAAAAGGTAGATGAGTTTATGACAGGATATTATAACGGAGAGACACTTCATTATTTATATGCAATTGAACATACAAAATAAAATCAATAAAAAAATGATAGACATCAAAAGATGAATATCATTTTTTATGTGCGTTTATCAAATTGTTGATGGCATGTTGGGCAAGTAATAGTAATATTGCCTTTTCCTTTTGGAACTCTTAAATATTGGTGGCAGTGAGGACATTTTAAATATTTATGTGTTTTACGATATTTCCATTTATTTTTTTGACGATTAAAGAATTTTCTTATTCCAGATGTTTTAGCTAAAAACCATTCATTTTCCATATTACGTTTATAAATCTGTTTAGAAAACATTCTATATAAAGAATAAATAATAACCGCATAACACAAGAATGAAACAAATGGAACAAATAAAGAAATCACAAATAAAATAATATAACTTATAAATAAGAAATTTCCAAACTGATCAACACCATATCTGCCATACATAAAGTTTCTTAACCAATTCATTTTTATCACCGATTTCTATTATAAAGACGAATTATGAATGAAATATGACTTTTTGAATTCTTTATCTTTTAAATTCATTTTATTTGAAGAAATAATTGGAATACATCATATTGATACTTAGATTTTTGTTGATGAAAGATAGAAATAACTAATAATCGAATCTTGATTGATTATGTCAAAATATATTCAAAACTTATAGTGTTTGTAGTATAATGGATATTCGTGGAGGTTGAATTTATGTATAATCAATATCGAGAAGGATGGCTTGAAGTGATATGTGGATGTATGTTTGCTGGAAAGACAGAAGAACTCATTCGTCGTATTAATGTTTTATCTTATGCTAAAAAGAAAATAATTGTATTTAAACCTGAAATTGATAATCGTTATTCTGATAAAGAAATCGTTTCACATGCAGGAACGAAAGTCCCTTGTATTGTTGTAAAGGATTCTAAAGAAATTTTAAGATATATTAAACCTGATACAGAAGTGATTGCTGTAGATGAAGTTCAATTTTTTGATAGAGATATTGTTGATGTTTGTGAATACTTGGCTGATAAAGGATTACGTGTGATGGTTGCTGGTCTTGATAAAGACTTTAGAGGTGAACCATTTGGTGTCTTACCAGAATTATTAACACGTGCTGAATTTGTCACAAAGTTGACTGCTGTATGTGCAAAATGTGGTGCACCAGCAACACGTACACAAAGACTTGTGGATGGGTCTCCGGCTTCATTTGAAGATCCTATTGTTTTAGTAGGTGCTGTTGATCATTATGAACCACGTTGTCGACATTGTCATGAGATTTTAAATAAACCACATAAATTTTAAAAGTTCACACTCAAGACATATTTCTCATATATATTAATAGTGTCGAAAGACAAATACGATAGTATTGATTCCCCTCAAATCTATCATATATCCCTAAGAAAGAGATGCAACCCCAAAGCATCTCTTTCATTTTTTGGTATATTTTAATTATTTTGACATAATCATATATATGGAGGATTTTATATGAACTTATGTCATCAAGAAGATATACAAAAATTAACGACTCAAGAACTTTTTCAACAACATAATTATATTTGTTATTTAAGGGGAGATGGATGGCAAAAAGAACAACATTATGTTTTTGACTATCCTTATTTATACCTCTATGCTTTTCATATGCATGTCATAAAGGAGATAGAACAAAGAGGTTATAGTGTAGATCCTTTATGGAAAGATTCATGCTTTAGAGGGATTCATCGTGGATATGAAATTTCAATGCTCACGTATGATGATTTGGATATACCAACACATTTATATAAAGAAAATTAAAGAAAAATGAAATGTTCATATCTAATTCATATTGACAAAGTATATTATAGGTGTAAAGATAATAGAATTCATAAAAACTCCCTTTAGAATATGTATTCTAGAAAGAATCAGGTTTCTGATTCTTTTTTCTTTTTCTAAATCATGTATAATAAAGATGGGTGATGAAAAATGAAAAGAGTTCTATTTGATTTAGATGGGACATTGACAGATCCATTTTTAGGTATTACACGTTCTGTAGCGTATAGTTTAAAATCTTTTGGCATTGAAGTTGATGATTTAGAAACATTAAAACCATTTATTGGTCCACCACTGGATGTGTCTTTTAGAGAGTATTATCATATGGATGAAGCACAAAGCTGGAAAGCTGTTGAAAAATATCGTGAATATTTTTCAAAAAAAGGATTATTTGAAAATAAAGTTTATGAGGGTATGGAAGACTTTTTACAATCATTACTGAATATGGATATGAAATTATATGTATGTACCAGTAAGCCTGAAGTGTTTGCAAAAGAGATTCTTGACCATTTCTCTTTAACACCATATTTTACAGGTATTTATGGCGCAACCTTAGATGGAAGTCTTAAAAATAAAGGTGATGTGATTGCTCATTGTATAAAGCAGGAACAGCTCAATATTCAAGACTGTATGATGGTTGGTGATCGTCAACATGATATTGTCGGAGCACATCAAAATCAAATACCTTGTATTGGTGTCTTATATGGTTATGGAAGTTTAGAAGAATTTCAGGAGTATCATTGCGATTATATAGCTAAAGACTTGATAGAATTAAAAAAGATAATAGAGGAATGGAAAGATGTTAAGTAAATATCAACAGATTTATGAAGATTTGAAACAGAAGATTGAAAAAAATGAAATTCAGGCTAATACACTCTTGCCAAGTGAAAATGAACTCATGAATATTTATCAATCATCTCGTGATACCATTCGTAAATCCTTATCCTTACTCCAATTGACTTTCAGAAATTAAAACAATTATTAAACGATTGGCAATTAGGTATGCAAAATGGGAATGGCTGGAATGCTGTATTTTGGTGCTGCCATGATCAGCCACGTGTTTTATCACGTTTTGGAGATGACAAGAATTATCCAAAAGAATCAGCTAAAATGCTAGCCACAACAATCCATATGCTAAGAGGAACACCTTATATTTATCAGGGTGAAGAAATCGGAATGACTAATGCCTATTTTACAGATATTCATCAATATCGTGATGTCGAAAGTTTAAATGCCTATCAGATTCTTAAAGATAAAGGTGTACCAGAAAAAGAGATTTACCAGATTCTATTGAGTAAATCAAGAGATAATGCACGTACACCTATGCAATGGAATGATCAGGCATATGCAGGATTTAGTGATGTGGAATCATGGATAGAACCGATTTATAATTATAAAGATATTAATGTAGAAAAAAATCTAGAAGATCAAGATTCAGTTTTCTATTATTATCAAAAGTTGATTCAATTAAGAAAACAATACCAAGTCATTAGTTTAGGAACATATGAACCACGACTATCAGATCATCCAACACTATATGCCTATAAACGCCAATATCAAGATCAGGAAATCATTGTTTATAATCATTTCTATGGTGATCAGACAACATCTATAAGCATAGATGCAACTCAATATGATATTCTGTTATCAAATGTCAATCGCCAGATATTAGAAAATGAAATGATGTTAAAACCATATGAGTCACTTGTACTGATTAAAAAATAGATCATTATATAAATAAAAACATAACATCATTGATTGTTTATATGGGATACATAATTAAATATTATGTATCTTTTTTATGAAAATAACAAAAATAGTAATATATTTTCTATTTTTCTGTATTAAAATACATATTCATGTTTCACAAAACACATAAATAATGTTAAAATATTATCTATATAGATTTGAGGTGAAATCATGAAAAAAACAATGCGAGAAGCTTTTATTGCTTCCATACCAGTCATGATGGGATATATTGTACTGGGGATGGCATTTGGTATGTTACTAGAAAGTGAAGGATATTCTTTTTTATATGCGTTAGCTATGAGTGTGTTTATTTATGCTGGAAGTATGCAGTTTGTCGCAATCAATCTTTTAACATCAGGGGCAACTGTTATTAATACAATAATTATGACATTATTGATTAATGCCAGACATCTGGTTTATGGTCTATCCATGATTAAAAAGTTTGAAGATATGGGGAAACTCAAACCCTATATGATTTTTTCTTTGACTGATGAAACCTATTCATTATTGGTCAGTGCTAAAACTCCAAAGGGATGCAGTCAAAAATATTATCTTTTTTTTATTTCTTTATTTGATCAATGTTATTGGATATTAGGAAGTTTAGCAGGAAGTATTATAGGCTCATTATTAACAATCAACACAACAGGTTTAGACTTTGCAATGACAGCTTTATTTATTGTGATTGTCTTAGATCAATATTTAACGACAGATAAACATCTTTATACATATATTGGTTTTGGAATCAGTATTGCCTGCTTAGTGATTTTTGGAAGTGAAGCTTTTATTATTCCTTCAATGATTGGGATTATTTTAAGTTTGATTTATGTTTATCAAAAAGGAGGAAAGGAAAATGTATGAAATCATATTGATTAGTGTTATGGCTTGTATAACCTTTTTAACCAGAGTTTTGCCTTTTTTCATCTTTAAAAGTAAATCTTATCCCATTATTGAATATCTTGGAGATGTATTGCCTTATGCCATTATGGCAATGCTTGTCGTTTATTGTTTAAGAAGTGTTGAATTATTCAGTGGAAATCATGGAATATGTGAGATGATTGGGGTTGGGAGTGTTATTCTTTTACATCTTATAAAACGTAATACATTGTTATCTATTATTGGTGGAACTGTGATTTACATGTTATGTGTTCAAATTATTTTCATATAACATATGTTATAATGAAAATGAGGTGAAGATTGTATGCGTCAAAATATGAAATTTGATACAAATATTTATCAGTTAAGAGAGTCTGTTTTAAAAAGAATGATACAGATTATTCAACAACAAAGATATATAGAAGAAAACAGTATTGTTTTTTATGGAGATTCCATCATTGAATATTATGATGTTGAACATATTTTTAGACATTTAGGACCAGTCTATAATTGTGGAATTGGTGGTATAACATCTGATATGTTGCTTCATTTTGTAGATGAAGGGGTTATCAAATATCATCCAAGCCAAGTCTTTATTTTAGTAGGAACAAATGATTTAGGAAATACAGTGATGGCAAGTCCAAGGGATATTGCTTTAAATATTAAAGAAATGGTAGAAATCATTCATTATAATTTACCAGAATGTCAAATTCATTTGTTGAGCCCAATACCGTGTATTGAAAAGGTTCATGGTTATCAGGCTATGCATCAAGGTTTAAGAAGTCATGATATTTTACAGATGATCATGCAGGAATATAAACGTATGATACCTTATGACTATGTTCACTTTATAGATATTTATCAGTCTTTATATCAAGACAATATTTTAAGAGAAGATGTTTTTATTGATGGTTTACATATTAACGAAGATGGTTATGCTTTATTGACAGAAGCTATTTTCAATCAGTTATAAGGAGGGGATAAAGACATGCAAGAATATTATGAAATTAAGACAAAACAAGGAGTTATGCGTGGATTCTTTCATAAACCTGATGTAGAGCAATATCCAGTATGTATTATTTTTCATGGCTTTACAGGTCAAAATACAGGAACAAAATTTTCTTATGTACAATTATCAAGAATGATGGAAAAGCAAAATATTGGAACCATTCGTATGGATTTTTTAGGCAGTGGACAATCTGATTTAGATTTTAAAGATATGACTTTTCAAAATGAATTAGATTCAGCTATCAAAATCTTAGAGGAAGTCAAACAGATGGATTGTGTGACAGATATTTATTTGCTTGGTCATTCTATGGGTGGAGCTATTGCAAGTGAGGTTGCTAAAATGTATCCTCAGGATATTTCTAAAATGTGTTTATGGGCACCTGCATTCAATCTTCCTGAAGCGATTGAATATTTAAAAGGGCATGTTGAAGAAGCTCCTTATTATGATCATAGTGGTTTTGAAATCTCTCATGAATTTGTTGAAGATATAACATCGAGAGATTTATATCAGGATTTAGATACTTATCAAAATGATCTTATGATTATTCATGGAACTGAAGATACAACAGTTCCTTATGCGATATCTCAGAAATATTTAAAAGGTTTTGTCAATCCAGTTTTTCATCCAATAGAAGGTGCGACACACAATTATGATAATTTAGAACATATTCGTCAGGTGATTCAACTGACATATGATTTTTTCATACAGGGCTAAACTCCCTGTATTTTTCATGATAAATTCAATAAAGAGTCAAGCTTTTTGTATTGTCTTTTCAATGAATTGTGTTATAATCAAAAAGGCAAAAAGGAGGAGTGAAAAACATGAATAACATTAGAAATATAGCAATTATTGCTCACGTTGACCATGGAAAAACAACTCTTGTTGATCAGTTATTAAAATTATCTGGAACATTAAAGGATAATGAACAGATTGCTGAAAGAGCAATGGATTCAAATGCCATTGAAAGAGAACGTGGAATTACTATTTTAGCAAAAAATACTGCTATTAACTATAAAGATTATCGTATTAATATTATGGATACACCTGGTCATGCTGACTTTGGTGGTGAAGTAGAACGTATCATGAATATGGTTGATGGTGTTTTATTGGTTGTTGATGCTTATGAAGGAACAATGCCACAAACACGTTTTGTATTAAAGAAGGCTCTAGAAGCTAAAGTGAAACCAATTGTCGTGATTAATAAAGTCGATCGTCCAGTTGTTCGTATTCATGAAGTTATGGATGAAGTTTTAGAATTATTTATGGAATTAGGTGCTGATGATAATCAGTTAGATTTCCCAACTGTCTTTGTTTCAGCTTTAATGGGAACATCAAGCTTAGATCCTGATATTGCAACTCAGGTTCCTAATATGGATTGTTTATTTGATATGATTATCAATGAAATTCCAGCTCCATTAGTAGATGAAGAAGGTGGATTACAGTTCCAGCCTGCTTTACTTGACTATAATGAATATGTAGGACGTATTGGTATTGGACGTATTCAAAGAGGAAAAGTTAAAGTTAATGAAACTGTTGTTTGTTTACGAGCAGATGGAACAAAAACACAATTTAGAGTTCAAAAATTATTTGGCTTTTTAGGATTACATAGAATTGAAATTGAAGAAGCTAGTGCTGGGGACATTGTCGCTATTGCAGGACTTGCGGATATTGGTGTTGGTGAAACTGTCTGTACAATGGGACATGAAGAACCATTACCATTATTACGTATTGATGAACCAACAATTCAAATGGTTTTTGGTACAAATACTTCACCATTTGCAGGTAAAGAAGGTAAGTTTGTCACAGCAAGTAAAGTAGAAGAAAGATTATTTAAAGAAACAAATAGAGATGTCTCTTTAAAGATTGAAAGAGTGCCAAATGCTGAAGAATGGATTGTTTCAGGACGTGGAGAATTACATTTATCTATCTTAATTGAAAATATGCGTCGTGAAGGATTTGAATTACAGGTTTCTAAACCAAAAGTTATTATTAAAGAAATTGATGGTGTTAAATGTGAACCTTATGAAGAAGTCTTTATTGAAGCACCAGATGAATGTATTGGAAGTATTATTGAATCTTTAGGATTTAGACGTGGAACATTAGAAAATATGGAATCTGATAACGGTATGACAAAAGTGCATTATATCATTCCATCACGTGGTTTAATTGGATTCATGACAAACTTTTTAACAATGACAAAAGGATATGGAATTATCAATCATTCATTCTTAGATTATCGTCCAATGGAAGGAGATACTGTTGGAGAAAGACAGTTAGGAGTTCTTGTTTCTATTGATACAGGACAAACAACAGCTTATGCCCTTGGCGGTGTTGAAGATCGTGGAGTTATGTTTGTTGGTCCAGGTGTAGAAGTTTATGAAGGTATGATTGTGGGTGAACATAGCCGTGATAATGATTTGGTTGTCAATGTCACAAAAGGAAAACAATTAACAAATACACGTTCTTCTACAAAAGATTCAACTGTTGTTTTAAAGAAACCAAGAGTTTTCAACCTAGAAGCTTGTTTAGATTATATTAATGATGATGAACTTGTAGAAGTGACACCAAAGAATATTCGTTTAAGAAAACGTTTATTAACTGAAAATGAAAGAAGAAAAGCTTATACGAAAAAAATGAATGGATAATGAGAGGGTTCTTACTTGAATGGACAAGTAAGAATCTTTTTTCATGTAAAATAAAAGAGAAAAATTGTGATATAGTAGTTGAAAACATGGCTGATAAGGTAAATTGTTAAAGGAATCAATCAAAGAAATGATCGTTTTAAAGATAAGATAAATTGATAAAATATGGTTTTTGTATTAAAAATTTGATAATATTTTTGAGAATATGATATAAAAAATATGAGAAAATCATAAAAAATTCAATAAAAATTTGAGTATTTCTTAAAAAAGTGGTATATTGTTGGAAGTAAATGAAGTAATTTATTGAAATGTAAAACGCTTTCATTTATAATATGAATTAAGGAGGGGACGCAGTGAAAATTAAATTACAAGTACAATTTCATAATAAAAATGTTGAAACAACATCTATTGAGAAGTTAGTAAAAGAGGATGTTAAATCAAAAGGTGTTAAAATGACAACTATTGATACATTAGAGGTTTATTATAAACCAGAAGATTCTTCTGTATATTATGTTGCGACAACAAAAACTGGTGAAGTCGTTGGTAATGACCAACCATTATACATCGGTTAATCTTAATATTACAAACATATACCCAAATAAAGAGGCTAAACGTTATACGTTATAGCCTCTTTATTTAAGATCAATGATTATCTAACGATATGAATTCGACTTTCTTTCTTTTCTTTTGTAGCACCTTCTTGATTGACGTATCCAATAGCTGCACAACCAACAACTTGATGATTAGGAGGAATACCAAGTTTATTTAAGACATTTCTCACTTCATCAACATCTTGTGTATCACTGAGTTGATTGATCCAGCATGAACCGATATTTAAGCTTGCTGCGGCTAAAAAGATATTTTCTAATATACAGCTTCCATCTTCTACTCGTCTTGAATCATATTCAGGACCACTGACAATACATAAGACAGGAGCATGATAAGAAAAATGATAAGAATCAGGTTTCTTTTCACCACGTTCTTCACTTACTTTTTTAATAGCATTTGTTAATTCATCAATATAAGCCAAATTGGTAATGGCATAGATTTCACATAATTGTCTATTCATAGCACTAGGTGCTTGAATTCCAGCTTTTAAAATAGCTTGAAGTTCTTCTTCTTTAATCATTTGATTTTGATAACTGCGACAACTTTTTCTTTTTGCGATTGTTTGTAATGTTTCATTCATTTCATATCACCCCTTGTTTTCTATTATAGTCTGATTGTTTGAAAAAACAATGCTAAAAAGTATATTTTATGGTATACTAGGGGCAACTAAAGGAGGATTGAACGATGAAAAAAATATTCGTTGGGCTCATAACAGTTTTATTATTGGTGGGATGTAGTCAAAATCAAAAACTAAACTACTTTATGTTAACAAATGATAAAGAATTAAGCGCTTTATATAATTCTGAAGGTGAACAAATAACAGAATATCAATACCAATCATTTGAACGTGTTGGGAACTTAGGATATATTGTCACTAATAGTCAAAAACAAGTGGGATTGATTTCATTGGATGGTGATGAAATGATCCCAATGGGTGAATATGAAACGCTAGAAAGTGTAGATCAGATGTTTTTTGCGACTAAAAAAGAAGAAAAGAAAAAAGATGATCAAAAACAAGATAATCAAAAACAAGAAGAAACTTCTCAAAATCAATTGGTTAAAGATAATCTTTATGTTTTAAATAGTGAAGGCGAAATTTTATATCAAGCCAATGACAAAACAAGTATTATGAAAACTGATTTACCAGTGATTTATCAGGATAAAGAATATATTGTTTTATATCGAAATGGTGAAGAACTTTATAGAGGAAAAGATGCTGTGACATATGTTTCACAATATCAAAATGGAAAATCTATGGTTGTTGGATTTAAAGATAAGAATCACTTTTATTATGTGACTGGTCATAAAGATAAAGATTTTGATCTTGAAGTAGAAAAAGGAACTTATACATTTTTACTTCAAAATGATGCTGGATGTATCATTAATGATGAGAAGTTAAAAAGTATGATATATATTGATTTTCAAAATCAAAAGGTTTATCAAAACAACATTGCGATTAAAGATGCTTATTTTGATAATAAAGATAATATCATTTTAACTTCTGATGATAAAACATATCTTTATTCTATTGGTGGTGTTCCAACTTTAATTAATACTTATTATTATGATACACAAACATATTTAATACGTGAAGAAAAGGTTTATGGACCACATTATATATATAAAAATGGAAAGTCAAAAGGAACACTTGAAAATTGTCAATTATATCCTAATGTGCAGGAATTAAATTTTGAAATGTATCCAGTTTATGTACAAGAAAAAGGATATGTCTATTATAATTTTGACAATAAACAGGTGTTTGACCAAACATATCTTGAAGCGAATCCATTTGATGCTTGTGGTAGAGCTATTGTGAAAATTGATGATCAAGGTTATTCATTAATCGACGATAAAGGTGAAAAATTGACAGAAAAAGCATATTATCGTATGGAGTACATAGGCAGTTCATATTATGCGGTTTATAATGAAAATGGTATGTATGGTATTATTGATATAACAGGAGAAGAAGTCTTCCCTGTTGAATATACATCTTTACCAGAAACACCTTTAATTGAATATAATGATGAAAATTATTTGTTATTGAATAAAAATGGAAGAAGTTATGTCTATAGTATAGATGATGATATGGAAGAATTGTTTTCTATTGAAGGAGATTTAACATTCCATAATGAGGGATATTTTTCAGACGGATATCATTATTATACAATTGAGGGAGAAAGTATAGAATAAGGAGTTTATATGGAATATTTAATGATATTATTATTAATTTTTATAGCAGTGTTATTTTTAATGCAGGTCGTCTTTTTTGAAATAACAAAAAGTAAAATGGAAAAGATGAACAATATAAACTGGTTTTTATCTTTAGATAAACCATTTAATTATAATCGTGTTGGATATATGGTCTTTCTTTGCTTTATCTGTTATTTGATTTCGTCACCAGCACCATTATTTAGTCTAGAGTGGTTTATTTACTTTGCCTTGTTTTTAGCAATGGGTATTGTTGCTGATGCAGTTGTTCAATATGCTATTTTGATATATAGTAAAAAAAGATGTCGTAGACAAATTGAAGATGCGCATTTATTACAAAATGAATTACAACATTTTACACCAAATGCTGATTTTGAAAAAGATTATACATTAACACCTCAAAATTATGATGAAACTTCAATTTTAAGACAATACATGACACCTGAAGATCATTTGGCTGTCATGAGTGTGGATTCAGGAAAGTTTGCGAGTCAATTTAAAGATGATACGGAAGCGATGTTTGTTGTTGAACCTTATACGGATACACAAAGAGTACAGAGTCAGTTTGAAGATGATTCATCAGTCAAAGTCACAACATTGACACCAACTGGGAAAATGCCTTTTAAAGATGAAAAAATAGATATTATTATGTGCCAGGAATGTAATTATGATAAAAATGAAATCCAAAGAGTTTTGAAAAAAGGTGGATATTTCATTGTCAATCAGCATGGAACAGAGAACTTGAAAGAATTTGTTCGTTTATATATGCCTTTCCAAATGAAAGGAAAATGGGATGCTGAAAGCTGTGCACAGACTTTAGAAAGTATTGGTATGCGTATTGTTGATAAATTTGAAGATTATGGAACAATTCGTTTTCATAGTATTCAGTCATTATATCAATATTTTACAAAAGTGTCACCAGACTTTGCGAATGTCAATAGATATCAGGTTTTCTATTTACAGGCCTTAAAAGAAATGAAAGATCATTCATATTTTGAAATGACAACACATCAATTTTTGGTTGTAGCACAAAAAACTTTTTAGGAGAATTTTGAGTCAATTCTCCTTTTTATATGAAGTTTTATTCATTATATCAATGCTTTTTGGAATAGAAAAAAAGAGTTAAAATACTTGACAAAAAAATATTATGAAAGCGTATTAAAAACTTTTGAAAATGTATGGAAAAGTAATTGAAATGTGTTATAATAAGACTATAAATTATTAAGGAGGAGTCAATAAGATGGCAGAAAAATTATCTTTTGTAGTTTCAGATCCAGTTGGATTACATGCTAGACCTGCAACTATCTTAGTCAACCAAGCTAGCAAATTTACTAGCAATATCAAATTATGTTACAATGGTAAAGAAGTTAATTTGAAGTCAATTATGGGTGTTATGTCTTTAGGTGTTCCTACTAAAGCTACTGTAGAAATCGTAGCTGAAGGTGAAGATGAAAAAGACGTAATCGCATCAATTGCTAAAGTTATTAAAGAACAAAAAGTTGCTGAATAATATTAGGCTTCAAATACATGGAACTATACATTTTGTATAGTTCTTTTTTCTTTTGTTTGACAATAGAAAGCAAAGTGATAAAATATATTTAGATATTTAGATAAATATCTAAATATTAAAGGAGGGAGAGATATGGGTGATGCATTTAAAGCGTTAAGTGATCCAACGAGAAGAAGAATCTTAGAGTTGTTACAGGATAGACCTTTAAATGCTGGAGAAATTGCAGATTGTTTTCAAATGACGAAACCATCTATATCACATCATTTATCTATTTTGAAATCAAGTGGTTTGATCATTGATGAAAGACAGGGGCAGAATATTGTTTATAGTATTGATATGTCTGTTTTTCAAGAAGTAATGAAGTGGTTTATGAATTTTATTGATATGGGGGATGAAAAATGAGAATAAAAGTTTTTGATGGAATCTTGTGGGGAGTGACTTTTCTTTTGGTAGTGACTGTCTTTTTGATGCCAGATACAGTCCCTTTACATTGGGATGAAAACTGGCAAATTGATGGTTATGGCAGTCGTTATATGTTTTTGATTCTGGCTTTTATACCAATGACCATCTATTATGGGATGTCACTTACAAAGCATATTGATCCTAAAAGAATGAATTTGGAAAAAAGAAAGAAAACATATCGCCTTTTTCAATATGGTTTAACAGTGTTCTTTTTGATTCTTGCTGCTTTTTTTGAATATTCAGCTTTTAATCCCCAACAAGATGGTGAACAGTTTGTGTTATTGTTAGTGTCTGTCTTATTAATAGGAATGGGTAATTATTTACCTAAAATACCGCAAAATTACTTCTTTGGTGTCAAAACACCATGGACACTAGCAAGTGAATATGTTTGGAAAAAGACACATAAAATTAGTGGATATTGTTTTGTGATGATTGGATTAATAAATGGTATAAGTGCATTAGTTCATTTTTCGTACACTTATCTGGTATTGATGATTGGTATTTTAGGTATGACTGTATTTATTTATGTGTATTCTTATTTTTTATTTAGAAAATGTAGTCAAAAGATTGACGATTAAATATTAAAGATATAAAATATATAATATAAATAATATTAATAATTATTTGTAGAAAGAGAGGATATATAAGATGTTAAAGATTGAACATTTAACAAAGAAATATGATCAATATAAAGCTGTTGATGATTTATCATTGCATATTGAAAGAGGACATATTTATGGCTTTATTGGTCATAATGGGGCAGGAAAAACAACAACATTGAAAGCTGTTGCTGGTATTATGCCTTTTGATGAAGGGGAAATCATTATTAATGGAAAATCAATGAAAAGTCATGCTTTAGAATGTAAGCAAATCATGGCTTATATACCAGATAATCCAGATTTATATGAATATCTCACAGGAATTCAATATTTAAATTTTGTGGCAGATGTTTATCAGGTATCAAAAACACAAAGAGAAGAACGTATATCAAAATATGCTGATTTATTTGAATTAACAAGTGATCTGGCTCAACCTATTAGTGCTTATTCACACGGGATGAAACAAAAGTTAGCGATTATTTCAGCTTTTATACATCAACCACAATTAATTTTAATGGATGAACCATTTGTTGGATTAGACCCTAAAGCATCACATTTATTAAAACAAATCATGCGTGATCATTGTGATCGTGGTGGTGCCATTTTCTTTTCAACACATGTTTTGGAAGTGGCTGAAAAGTTATGTGATCGTATTGCGATTATTAAACAAGGAAAATTGATTGTCAGTGGAAAGACTCAAGATGTAATTGGTGATGAATCACTTGAAGATGTTTTCTTAGAGTTGGAGGATGATGACAATGTTAATGACGCTCATTAAGATTAGATTGCAGGGTATTTTATTAAGACAAACAAAAAGTTCTAAGAAAAAAGGGAACAGTATTGGAAAGCTGATATTATTTGGTTTATTGTTTGCTTATGTAGGTGTTGTCTTTATTGGCATGTTTGGGATGTTGTTTTATTCTTTGATTGAACCATTTTCAATGATGGGGATTGAATGGTTATACTTTGCTTTAATGGCATTATTCATTATTTTGCTTTGCTTTATAGGAAGTATTTTCTTAACACATCATGAAATTTATGAAGCTAAAGATAATGAATTGTTGTTGGCTATGCCTATTAAAAATAGTGATATTTTATTGAGTCGTGTGTTTACAATTTTGATTTTAAATTATGTCTATGAGTCTTTGATTGCGATACCAGCTTTCTATGTTTATATCACTAATGTCGGTATGACGATGATTGAAATCTTTATGTTTATTATTGTTGTTTTGACACTGCCATTGTTTGTTTTAGCGTTATCTTGTTTATTTAGCTGGATTTTAGCTCATGTGCTTGTCAAAATTCATCGCTTCAAAACGGTTATTTCTATTGTATTATTTGTAGGTTTCTTTGGTTTATATATGTATGTTGTGAACTCTTTACAGACATATCTTGTATGGCTTGTTGAAAATGGTAAGAGTATTGCTGAAGCAATTGAAAAAACAGTCTTTCCATTATATCATTTAAGCATTGCTTTAACTAAGGGAAATATAGGTAGCTTTGTGATTTATCTTATTTGTGCCTTATTGCCATTTATTATTGTGATTTATTTATTATCTATGAACTTTACGAAAATGGCAACCTCAAAACCTAAGATGAAAAAAGCCATCTATAAAGCAAAACCAATGAAGCAAAATACAATGTTTAAAGCTCTTGTCATCAGAGAAATCAAACATTTTACTTCTAATGCGATGGTGATGTTGAATGGAGCAATGGGTATTATTCTTTGTATCATCGCTGCGGGAGCTGTCTTGATTTATCAAGATGAAATTCAAATGATTGCTTCTATTCCTCAGATTCAAGAATATATGACTCCAGTGTTATGTTTAATGGTTATTGCTGTATCATCATTAAATATGATCAGTGCATCCTCTATTTCTTTAGAAGGAGATCGTTTCTGGATTATTAAATCACTCCCTATAACAACACAGGATATTTTAAATTCAAAATTAGCTATGCATGCTTTCTTATGTATTCCCGGTGGTTTAATTCTTTCTGTCGCTTTGATTTATGTGACAGGTATTGGAATGATTGATAGCTTACTTGTCTTGGTTGTTCCTATCTTATTTACACTATTGATTGATTTTTTAGGATTATTACTCAATTTATGGAAGCCTAAGTTTGACTGGGTTAATGAAACAGTCTGTGTGAAACAGAGTTTACCTGTTGTTTTAACGATGTTTATTTCAATGGGGGTTGCGATTGTTATCGCAATGGTTTATGGATTATGGTTGATCAATCTTATGTCTGTGTCTATGTATATGTATAGTGTGATTATTGTGATGGTTCTATTAGACATTATTCTTTATTATATGATTCATACATGGGGTGTTCAACAGTTTGATAGTATTTAGAGTTTTTAAAAATAAGATTCGAGATTGAATCTTATTTTTATTTAGCTTGAATCCATGTATAATATGATTAGGATTTATAAGAAGTTCATTGATATGTTGAAAGGAGGTTGATGTTATATGGTGAAATTAAGTGATGAATATATTCAAAAAGTGATTGTCAATGGTAATGTTGAGCATAATCAGACCATTCAATTAAACCCATATGATGAAAAATGGCCTACTTTATTTGAAAGAGAGAAGGAAAGAATTTTAAAAATATTAAAAGATAAAGCTTTGATGATTGAACATATAGGTTCAACATCTGTGCCAGGATTAATGGCTAAGCCTATTATTGATATTTTACTTGTTGTTGAAGATGCAGGCAAAGAAGAAGATTATATGGATGATTTATGTCGGCATGGTTATATTTTAAGAGTGAGGGAACCAGATTTTGAAAATCATCATATGTTTAAAGGACCAGATACTGATATTCATTTACATGTTTTTTCAAAAGGGTCAAAAGAAATTGAAAAGTATCTTCTGTTTAGGAATTATTTACGTTGTCATGCTGATGCGAGGCAACTTTATGAGAATACAAAAAAAGAGTTAGCAAAGAAAACATGGAAATATGTACAGAACTATGCTGATGCCAAAAGTGAAGTTGTTCAAAAAATTCTCAGTGATGCCATTCAAGAGAACAAGACAAATCAAGAATAAAAAGAAAATACAGAAAGGAAAGATTATATGATAGATACAATAAAAATAACAAAGGTTTATCATGGCGGAAGTTTAAAAGCCTCTGCTACTTTAACAATAGGAGGCGTTCTTGCTTTACATGATATTAAAATTATAGAAAAAGAAAATGGATATTTTATTGCCATGCCAAGTCAGTTAATCAAAGGTGAATATAGAGATATTTATCATCCTATTTCAGCACCTGCTCGCCAAGTCTTTGAAAATCTTCTTTTAAGATGCGTTGAAGATCTGATGCAATCTCAAGAAAGTTCACTCTTTTATCAATGTCAAAATACAAATATTCCATTTCTCGATTTAACTTATGATGATTTTCAAATTGTGAATCAATCATAGATGAAAATGCAGTTTATATATGATTATCATCTGTATGATGACAATCATAGGAATACCCCATACAAAATACCAATGTTTAGTTTTATGATGAAATAGATACATCCCTAGCCATACGCCTAAGCTGCCACCGATAATGGCAACTGTAAAAAGTGCTTTTTCACTTATACGATATAAGTGATGCTTGGCTTTGGATTTATCTATTTTCATTATTATAAAGCCAATACAATTGATAATAAGGAAATAAATCATAGAAAACTCCTTTCTCATTCTGTCATCATATGAAATAATTGCTGATACTCATCTTTATGAATATGTGATTTGAGATAAATGAAGTGCATAGGACGAGAAATATGAAAGTTTTCAATCTGTAATTCAATTAATTGTTGATTTTGTATTTCCTCTTTCACAACGCCAGCATATAAAAAAGTAACTGCCTGACTGTCCATAAGCAATGTTTTTATCATAGATAAACTACCCACTTCAATAAAATGTGAAAAACGTGAAAGAGGATAGATTGTCTGTTGTAAATAATTTTCTAGGATATCTCTTGTTCCTGAACCTTTTTCTCTAATGAGTAATGGATATGCAAAAAGCTGTTCAAATGTTATTTTTTGATGAGCTAAAGGATGATGAATACTTGCAACAGCAATAAATCTTTCCTGTTTTAATAAATGATAATCAAATAATTGTGTATCAAACTGTCCTTCTACAAAAGCACATTCAACTTCACCATTAATGAGCTTTTGAATTAAAGTATGCGTATTAGCGACAACAATTTCACATGGACGAGAAGTTTGAATGAATTTTTTCGCAATCATATGAGGAACATAATAATCGGCAATGGATAGTGTTGAGCCAATGGTTAAAGGTGGATAAGCTGTTTGGAGCTGTTTTTGGAAAAGATCTTCATTATGAATCTGTGTTTTGGCATAGTGATATAAAAGTTCACCCATTTTGGTGAGATGGAAAGATTTATGAGTGCTATCAATAAACTTTTGTTGATAATGTTCTTCCAGAGCTTTGATATGTTGTGTAACGGCAGGCTGAGTAATATGTAAATTTTTAGCTGCCTGAGTATAGTTTTGACATTCAACGACTTCTACGAATGTTCTCATTTTATCATCTATCATGAAATCACCTCATCTTCATTATAATATATTGTTATAATAAATAAAATATCATAATTTTTATTTATATGAAAATTGTGGTAATATAACCCTGGTTGATAAGGGGAGATGACAAAGTGAATAAAATCAAAGATATATTACCAGGATTTATAGTTTGCTTGGCTATTGGACTTATAGCTCAGCAGATTGCGAAGTTTTTTCCAAGTATTGGTGCTGCACTTTTTGCGATTGGGATTGGAATGCTTGCAGGCAATACATTTTTAAATAAAGATATTTTTAATGTGGGAACGAAATTTTCAGAAAGTCGTTTATTAGAATATTCTATTGTTTTAACAGGTTTAACATTACAATTAACAGATATTATGGGAATTGGTATACAAGGTGTTGCCTTTATTGCTTTACAAATGATATTGACTATCACTATGTGTTATTTTATTGGAAGAAGATTAAAATTCACAAAGAAGTTTTCATTGTTAATGTGTGCAGGGAATGCTGTTTGTGGATCTTCAGCCATTGGAACAGTTTCTCCAATTGTGGAAGCTGACAGTAAAGATAAAGGTATTTCAATTACAATTGTCAATGTCACGGGAACAATTTTAATGGTTGTCTTACCTATTTTAACAAGCTTATTATATCATCATGAAACACTTCAAACTTCAGCGATGATTGGTGGAACACTGCAATCTATTGGACAGGTCATTGCATCAGCATCACTTGTCAATCAGGAAGTTGTGGAATTTGCGACAATCTTTAAGATTGTCAGAATCATTTTTGTGGTTGTCGTTGCTTTAACATATGCCAAAATGAATCTTGATGAAAATCAGCCATTGTTTGCTAAAAAAGAAGGAGTAGCAGCGAAGGTTAAAGCCAAAGTCCCATGGTTTGTTATTGGATTCTTTATTTTTAGTATTATCAATAGTACAGGCATTTTACCAGCCATCATTTCTACATCTGCAAAAATGGTAAGTTCTCAATTTGAGATTATTGCTTTAGCAGCCATAGGGATGCGTGTTAAATTTGCTGATCTTATTAAAGAAGGACCTAAAGCTATGTTATATGGATGTTTAACAGGAACATCACAAATTATCTTTGCATTCATTTTGATTGCTTTATTGTTTTAGTAAAAAAAATCTATTCGGCTTGAATAGATTTTTTTCGTAGAATGATAAAGAATAAAACAAAAGATAGAGCTAAAAGTATATGTGAGATTCCAGCGATACCAGAAATTATCGCATTCATTGCAGTTGATAATTGAATATTCAAGACTTGAACAACTCCTCTTGTCATCAACATGATAATAAAAAATGGTAAAGCTATGTTATATAAAATGAAGAATTTCTTAAATAATGAGCTTTCTAATATATCTTTATCATTTTTAATAAAGAGTGCCAACAACAAGAAAACAAAGACACCCAAAATAAATAAATGCGTATGTGTAACACTTAATGTTGTTTTTCCTGTGAATTGATTAAATTTAGTCAATTCTCTATAAAAAACACCCGCCACAAGAGCTGCTATCATATAAATCATTGAAACATTTATTAATTTTTTCATTGAATGAACCTCCCCATTCTATTCTTTGGATATCTTAATGCGTAGAGAGAATCTTGTCAATGAATATGCAAATAAAAAGAAGTTTTCAAATCGAAAACTTCTTTGTTTTATGAACATTTAGGGAAGATGACAATAGTCTTAAATAAATCACCGTCTAGCTCTACATGGAATTGCCCACCTTGTATTTCAGTAAAACTCTTGACAATGGCTAGTCCTAAACCAGAACCATGCGTATTTCTTGATTTATCTCCTTGAACAAATCTTTCTACGATTTCATTTTCATTAAATGTCATTTCTTCTTCAGATATATTTTTAAAGATAATTTCTACATGGTCATCATGATCATGAATATCAATATAAACACGTGTATGTGGTAAAGCATATTTACTAATATTCATAAATAGATTTTCAAAAATACGATAAGTTTTAGAACTATCTAAATGACACATCATCTTGTCTTGGGATGAATTCCATTTCATGGATAAAGATTTCTCATCTAAATTATCCTGACACTCTAATTGAGATTGTTTAATAAGCGAAATGATATCTATATCCACAAGATTTAATTTGACATCTCCACTATTGGCTTTGCTGACTTCAAATAAATCTTCAATTAAATTTTTCAGTCTTAAAGAATTTCTTTCTAAGATATCTAAATAATGTTGACGATCATCACTGCTAAGATTGTTATTCTTTAATAAATCTACATAAGTGATAATAGAAGTTAATGGTGTTTTTAAATCATGAGAAACATTAGAAATCAATTCCGTTTTCATTCTCTGAGATTTGACTTCTTCCTTCACGGCTTTTTCAAATCCATCCTTGATATGAACAAATTCATCTTTTAAAGGATTGAAGATACCAATATCTTGATTAATCTGTACATCAAAATGACCATTAGATAATTGTTGAGTCGCTTTTAATAAGGTATGATAATCATTTTGAATATCTTGAAATTTCTTTCTTATTAAAATAAAGATAATAATAGAATAAATCACTGCAAAGAATATACCAAAAACAAAGAATATTGAACATCCTGCTATAATCAAGAGATTGAATAAAACGATTTTTAAAACTGTTTTGTTTAAAGAATCATCTAGATCAAAATCAATGACTTTATTCATAATCTGATAGCCATGAGTTATTAGCCATCCAAGACATGTATTTTCCCAAAAGTATTTTTTGAGTCCCTTATGGAAAAGATATTTCACAAAGTAAGCTAAGATGATAAAGAGGAGATAGAAAATAAAGTAATAAGCGATATTGATGGCTGGAGTTAAATAGGAACCAATAGCTTCAATCGCAAATTGCTGGTAAATATATTGGAACTGATCTTGGATAGTACCTGCAATCATAATTGCCGTGCCAGCATACATCATAATAGCCAGTGTTCCCCATATAATAGCCAGAAAGGCAAATTTAATACGCATCACAAAAGATAAGAAACGACTTTGTTCAAGATATTTCATAGGAATACATAATGTGACAATACAACAGACCACAATCGCAGTGAAAATATATGGAAGTGAGTAGAGATATAATTGGCTACGTGATATATTCATCAGATAAGAACCAATTTGACTGGTCATATGCAATTGATCACTAACTGCAAGTGTTATAGTGATATTTTGTAAAGGTTGATAGCGAATCGTGATATCTTCTTGACTATAATCATCATAAAATGTGGTGTTATAAGAGAAGAGAGATTCTAGAGAATAAATATTGATATGTTCATCATTTGTATGGGTAACTTTTGGAACACCTTTGTTATCAAATTCAATTTGCATATACCATTGATATTTGTCTTGTAAATCCTTGTTTTGTGAGATTTGAGAAATGGGATCATTGGTATTAGAGAATTGTTTTTGTGATTGATGATCAGTGATATGGAAGAAAATATCTTCTTTTTGATGGAGTTCATTCACTTTATCTTCTACAGCTGACTGGAAGTCATAATAATAATCTGCATTGATTTCATCTTGTGAAGATTGATAATAATCATAAATGGAAGCAGATGGATCTTGACTTTCCTTGAGTAGAAAATCAGATGCATAACTGTATTCAATCAGATAAGAAGACATATAATCCGAAATATCACGGCTTTCAAAACTAGATTTTTGAGTAGCTTGATTAATAAAAGGATAACATAAATAAGTTCCTATACTTGTTATTATCAGTGTTATCAAGATAATAATACTTGCAATATGTTTTTTGATTTTCATAGTTAATCCCTGCCTTGTTTTTCAATTTTATATCCAACGCCCCACACAACTTTTAAGTATTGAGGATGTTTTGGATCTAATTCTATTTTTTCTCTTAAATTACGGACATGAACCATTACTGTATCCGTGTTAATAGCATCTTCTTTCCAGACACTTTCATAAATGTTTTCAGCTGAAAAAACTTTTCCAGGATACTCCATGAGTAATTGTAAGATTTTAAATTCAATAGGTGTGACCTTGATTTGACGATTATCTACACTCACTGTTTTTGTATCTAAATTAAGCTCTAAACCGCCAACAGTATAGACATTCTGTGATGTTTTCTTTGCAGTTGCATCTAGATATTTGCGATAACGTCTAAGCTGTGATGAGACTCTGGCAAGTAATTCAATTGGCACAAAAGGCTTTGTGACATAATCATCTGCTCCAATGTTTAGTCCAGTGACTTTATCAATATCTTCTGATTTGGCTGAAAGCATAATAATAGGAAAATCATATTTTTCTCTCATTTTCATTGTCATTTGAATGCCATCCATCACTGGCATCATGATATCCACAATAGCAAGATGAATAGTTTCTTTTTCAACAATGTCTAATCCTTCAATACCATTATGCGCTTTAAAAACATGATAGTTTTGTGTTTTTAAATAAATCTCAATCGCATCACAGATTTCAATTTCATCTTCTACAATTAATATATTATAATCCATAAAAACCCCTCCCGACTTTTCTACATTATACTTGAATTTAAAAAAGAAAAGTAGAGGATAAAACGAAAGATTTTCTAAAGATGATATGATAACTTTCGTTTGTTTATTTTTTTATAGATGTAAATACCAATGAAAGAAATAATACCCGTTACGACAAAGATAATGATAGAAAACAGATAATCTTTAATTCCTAATGCATGACCACCAATGGTAGATGTGATAATTGAAGGTGTTCTTGCGATAGTTGTAATGAAAAGAAATGTTGAAAGTTTCATATCTGTTAATGGAATGAGATAAGTGAGAATATCTTTAGGTGTACCAGGTATAAAGAAAACAATAAAACATAAAATATTTCTTTTTTTTGGATTATGTAAAAAATGAACCTGATTTATCTGATCTAAACTGATAAAACGCTGAATAAAATTTTGTCCCCATTTCTTAACAAAATTATAAATCAGTAACGAACCCATAGCACTCCCTATTAAACATAAGAGGAGTCCTACAAATGGGCCATAAATAAATCCGGCCATAATTTCTACAATTTCACCTGGAAGAAAAACAAATATAACTTGTAAAATAACAATACCAACAAAAATGATTTGTCCAAATAAACCAAAACTTTGTAGCTGATTTCTTAGTAGCTGAGGATTTTCAAAGATCTTCATCATAGGTTGATATAAGCATAAACATATCAAACCCATGATAAGTAGACACTTGATTATAAATTGAATTTCTTTTTTATGTTGTTTGATTTTATTGATCATAAAGGTCACTCCTATCGACATTGATAGTATGAACGAAAAAGCGAAAAAGGAAACCAGTAAAAAGATAAAGATTTTCTAAAGAAAATAAAAAAACAAGCTTAGCTTGTTTTGATTAAGAATGCTTTTTTCCTTCCATAAAATAAGTGGCTTCCATATCGGCAGTAGATAAGGCAAAAGCGAGTGGAAACATTTCAAAAGCAGCACCTACATTTCTGGCATCTTCATTACCAGCAAATCCCATATGATAACGAATCGCAAAGGCTTCTTCTCTTTTTAAACGCATATAGCCACTAATCATATAAACACTTTTTTCTCCATGACCATAAGGCAATGTATCTTGAAATTCATAAAAAGGCACTTGAATCCATTGTCCATTTTCTTTGACATTTCTCATACTTTGTTTATAACAGTTAATTTTACATAAATCATGAAGTAAAGCAACAATAGCGATAGTTTCTTCATTATAATTCAAATGGTATGTTTTTTGAACACGTTCACGTGATAAATAGTCTTTTAGACAATCATAAACATTGAGGCTGTGCTCCAGTAGACCACCTTCATAATTACCGTGATATCTTGAACTGGCAGGGGCTTCAAAAAAATCAGAATTACGTGACAATAAAAATTCTAATAATTTTTCACTTCCATCACGATGAATTTTTGTTTTATAAATTTCAATAAATCTTTCTTTGTTTGTCATTTTCTCACATCCTTGTTTACATTATAACAAATAATCATCATAAATTTGATGATTTAAATAGATTTTTTATGATTTCTTTAAGAATAGTTATCATAGAAATGATTGTAATGATAAATATCAGTGTTTTCAAAAAAAGTGGTATAATCTTTTGAGAAAATCAATTTGAAGTTTTAAACAAAAAAAGATGATAAAGATTCAAGTGAGAACTGTTTATTGCTTGTCACACGAAAACGGCTTATAATAACATATAGGCCGATGTATTTTTTGTGGAAAGATATTGATTATGAAGGGAGATAAAAGAATGAAAAACGATTTTGGATCAATATTAGAAAGAAGACATAATGGTTCTATGAAATGGGAAGCTCCATATATCAATAAGAGATTCCATACTCATTTTCAAACTGAAGATCAGTTTTATCCATTATTTATTGCGGATATGGATTTTAAGATGGATGAAAATGTTCAAAAGAGATTAATGAAATTTGTCAGTGAGGGAGATTTAGGCTATTTTCATGTCCAAGATAGTTTTTATGAAAGCATTATTCAATGGTATGATGAAATTCATCATATTCATATCAACAAAGATTGGATTGTTCCATCTATTGGAACAATTACATCACTACATTTATTAACTGATTTATTCGCTAGAGATAAAAATATTTTAATTATGACACCTGTCTACGGACCATTTTATAATTGTGCTCAAATTGGTCATGCTTATAAGATGCCATTAAAAAATAAAAATCAGGAATATTTGATAGACTATGATGAATTGGAAAAGATGTTGAAATTACATCAAATTGATGTCTTGTTGTTCTGTAATCCACATAATCCTGGAGGTAAAGCCTGGTCATATGAAGAACTTAACCAATTAGTTCAATTATGTAAAAAATATCAAGTCATGATTATCTCTGATGAAATTCATGGCGATATCCTTATATCAGATAAAAAATTTGTTTCTCTTATTCAATTTTTTGATATTTATGATCATATTATTGTATCATCATCGCCAAATAAAACATTTAATATTTCAGGATTATCAACATCTTTTACAATCTGTAAAAATGAAGATTTCAATAAACAATTTAATGATTATCTCTCAAAACTTCATATAGGTCCACAACGTATTGGTATTTATATGATTGAAACTGTTTATAATGAGGGGAAACAATGGTATTATGATTTATTAGAATATCTTCGTCAAAATATTAATATGACAATGGAATTATTAGAAACAACAGATATGAAAATCATGAAACCTGATATGGGATATTTAATATGGGTTTATTTACCAAAAATAGCCAATATTGATCAGTTTGTTATTGACTTGGCTAATGAAACACATGTGTTATTGGAAACAGGAAGCCGTTTTATTGATAATTATGAGGGATGGGTACGTATTAATACAGCAACAAATTCAGATTTATTAAAAGAAGCAATGATGCGATTTATTGAATTCTATAAATCATATAAGTAATGGTGTAAAAATGAAAAAGATTAAAACAAATGTATTAAGGTTATTGGATCAGCAACATATCAATTATGAAACACGTGAATATGAGTATGATGACAATCATTTATCTGGTGAACATATTGTTCATCAGGTAGATTTAGAAGCAGATGAAATCTATAAGACGCTTGTATTACATGATCATCACGAATATTTGGTTTGTTGTATACCAGTCATGGAAGAAATTGATTTAAAAAAGCTGGCGAAAGCCAGTGGACATAAAAGTGTTGAAATGCTTCATCAGAAAGATTTATTACCATTAACAGGATATATGCGTGGTGGGTGTTCTCCTATTGGCATGAAGAAAAAGTTTCCTACTTATTTTCAGGAAGATATTTTGCTGTTAGATAGAGTCGCAATCAGTGCAGGAAAAAGAGGTTTACAGGTGATTTTAAAACCTCAAGATTTAATCCAATATGTCAATGGTCAATGTGTAGATGTGATAAGATAAAAAAGCAAGGAATCCTTGCTTTTTTATTTATGAGTGATTTCAATGATTTGATGATAAAGAATATGCATACTTCCTATATCTTTATCTATATGGTAATGACCTAGATACCAGTCTTGAAATTGTATGGTCTTTTTAAGCAAATATAAAACACTATGAATATCTTCATATTCATCACCATAAACAGTCATATCACAGCTATCATAAAATCCTAAATATTCTTTAATGTCACGAGGGGCATCGTGACTTAAAATATAATCAACCTGATTATGATATTTCTTGAGATTAGTGAGGGCATGGTTGACTTCTTCATGTGTTGGCAATTCTCCTTTCCACCATGAAATGCCTTCTTTTCTATAAACACGATCAGTTGAATAGCCACCACCAAAAGCTAAGAAAGTTTGATTATTAAGTGTAAAGATTTCACCACGCATCAAATGAAAAATACTATTATTGATTTTATGAATACGTCCACCATTCCAGTTTTCTATGGGATATGTTTTTAATAAATCATGATTTTCATGATTGCCATCAACCCATAATGTTGTCCAAGGCTGTTCATCGAGCCAGTTTTGCCACCAGCGATCAGATCCAGCTAACTCACCACCCCAGACACAGCCAAAATCGCCACAGATTATCACATAGTCATCTTTGGTTAAGGTTTTTCCTTCAGGAAAGTTCTTTCTTGCAAGTTTTTGAATATCATAAGAGCCATGTGTATCACCAGTTATAAAAATTCTTGACATATTATAACCTCGCTTTCTTTTCATTATTGTACGAAATCGCACCTATGGTACTCTTTCACACCCATTATATCATCATTTTATATGATTGATTTTATTTTTTTATGTTTGAATATCTATTATGAAAAGTGAAAAAACAGATAAATAAAACAAAAAATGATAGTGGTTACATAAATTTGTGAAAACTATTATTTTTTATTTTTTAATGAAAATGGGTGAAAATGTTTACATTTCAGAGTGGGTTTTTATGGCGTTGGTTTTTAAGATTTGTTATAATAGAAACAGAGGTGAAACAATAATGGATTATAAAGCAAATTATGAAAGATGGTTGAATCATCCTGCAATGGATGCAGCCACAAAAATGGAATTAACAAACATGGGAGAAAAAGAAAAGGAAGATGCATTCTATACAAATGTTGAATTTGGTACTGCTGGTATGAGAGGTATTTTGGGACCTGGAACAAATAGAATGAACATCTATACTATTAGAAAAGCAAATGTTGGTTTTGCAAAATATGTATTGGGATTGGAAAATGGAAAGGAAAGAGGCGTAGCTATCGGTTATGATAACCGTCATATGTCTTACCGTTTTGCGATTGAAAGTGCTAAAGTTTTAGCAACTTATGGTATTAAATCATTTATTTTTGAAAGTTTAAGACCTACACCAGAATTATCTTTTGCGGTGAGATATTTAAAATGTGCTGGTGGAATTATGATTACTGCATCACATAATCCTAAAGAATATAACGGATATAAAGTTTATGATGATACAGGATGTCAGTTGATTCCTGAATGGGCAGATGAAGTTGTTAAATATGTTAATGAAGTTGAAGATGAATTAGATATTCATGTATGCAGCGATGAAGAAGCTTATCCATATATGACATGGATTGGTGAAGAAGTTGATGAAGCTTATTATAAAGCTGTTATGGGTATTGAAATTAATCCTGGTATGGATAAGAGTGGATTTAAAATTGTCTTCTCTCCACAACACGGAACAAGCAATATCCCTGTGAGAACTTGTTTAGGACGTTTAGGATATGATGTTGTACCAGTACTTGCACAATGTGCTCCTGATCCAGATTATACAAATACAAAATCTCCTAACCCTGAAGAGGATATGGCTTATGAATTAGCTATCATTAAAGCTAAAGAAGTTGATGCTGATGTTGTTGTTATCTGTGATCCTGATGGAGATAGATTAGGTGTTGTTGCTAAACATGATGGAAAATATGTATTGATGAGTGGTAACCAATCAGCTGCCGTTTATCTTGAATATATTTTAAGTCAAATGAAAGAAAAAGGAACATTACCTGATAATGCTGTTATGTATAATACCATTGTTACTTCTGATTTAGGTGAATTAGTAGCAAGAAGCTATGGTGTTGATGTAGAAAAAACATTAACTGGATTTAAATTCATTGGAGATAAGATTCGTAAATATGAAAAAACTGGAGAAAAACAATTTGTCTTTGGTTATGAAGAATCTTATGGATGTGTTGTTAAAGATTTCGTTAGAGATAAAGATGCAGTACAAGCTGTCTTAACTGCTGCTGAAGCTGGTAACTATTATAAAAAACAAGGTAAAGATTTAATTGATGTATTAAATGAATTATATGCGAAACATGGTGCATTTAAAGAAAGTCAAATTGCTTTATCTAAAGCAGGTGCTGCTGGAGCTGCAAGAATTAAAGAAATCATGGATAATTTAAGAAAAGATGCACCTACTGAAATTGGTGGTGTTAAAGTTGTTGCTGTTGAAGATTATCAGACAAGTGTAAGAACTGAAAACGGAAATGAAACAACTATTGATTTACCAAAATCAAATGTATTGAAATATTATTTAGAAGATGGTTCTTGGATTGCTGCTAGACCTAGTGGAACTGAACCAAAATGTAAATTCTATTTCTCAATCAAAGGTGCAACTGTTGATGATGCTGCAAGCAAAACAGAAGTATTCCAAAAAGATATGATGGATATCATAGGTGAATAAAAAAATCTTTGTGTAATTAATGTAAATTTGATATTTATATAAAGATATACTACAAATTTACTACTTTTGAGAAGGTTTTGATACAAAATGAAGAGGTACTTTTACTATGAGTTTGTAAAAGTATCTTTTATTATTTTGTAGATAATAATAATTTATAGCAACCACTTCAAAGACTTTTAGACAAAACTAAAAGGGACTGTAACGAAATAAATATTCGTAAGGCCACCTAAAAAAGAAAACGACAATGATTATCTTTAATGATTATCATTGTCGTTTTTGGTATAATTAGATTATGGAATCTTCTAATT
>NZ_NFHI01000017.1:0-46757 GCF_002159255.1 Massilimicrobiota sp. An80 | reverse complement strand
CCAAATTAAATAAAAAGAAAAATAAAGAAAATAGTCAAAATAAAAGAAAAAGTCTTATCAAAGTGAATGAATAAGAAATAATCACTTTAAATGATAAGACTATTTTAGTATGATAATAGCTGGAAAGGAAAAGGATAAAGCCTCTCACACCAATGCTAGCCTTTATCCTCTGTTCATAGAACACTTATATGATAACCTATTACTCAGACACATTCAATCAAAACTTTTCTAAAATGCAAACATTTTATAATGAATGTCTTGAAGATCTTAATATCGCTTCTCTAGAATGTTCATGTCATCACAAAGGACATCTTATCAAGCATGGCTTTTATACGCGTAAAATAAAAACACCAGATGGCATCATTCCCCTTAAAATCCAAAGATTCAAATGTAAGCATTGTAATCATACACATGCATTTTTACTATCTATCATTATTCCTTATAGTCAAATTCTATTTCATGACACTCTATCCATTATTCGCTCAAATACTATGCAGGATTTAAATCAGCTTATGATTGAAAATCCAAATATAGATGAATCCAATAT
Organism: Massilimicrobiota sp. An80; assembly: GCF_002159255.1. NCBI lineage: Bacteria > Bacillati > Bacillota > Erysipelotrichia > Erysipelotrichales > Erysipelotrichaceae > Massiliimicrobium > Massilimicrobiota sp. An80. Next base: position 46,210 of record NZ_NFHI01000017.1, on the reverse strand, counting down.
TTCCTACATAAAGAAACAGTATACGATGCATTGGAAACAAAGACTACTATCTGAAAATATTCAATTAGATAGTTCTTTGGTTTTTCAGTGCTTTTTTCATTTTAAAAGACAGTTTATGCAAATTAAATGCACACCAAATATTCTATATAATCTTACCCACATAGCCTAACTTTCGAATACCTTAAACTTCATATACAATGGCAGCTGTATAAGGAGGAACAAGGCAAATGAACGCAAAAAAATCAACAGATATCGCTTTATTTCGATATGGAATCATAGCCCCGCTGGTCACTGGGACAATTGATGATAATTTATCCAAGTCAGCATTTTTTAATCAGGCAGCTTCCAGGGTATATGAGCATCCAAATGGTGAGGACTATAAGATAAGTGCATATACGATTGCAAGATGGTATCGAGCATATATGAAAAATGGCTTTGATGGATTGAAGCCACAGTCAAGAAGTGACAAGGCGACATATAGAAAGGTAGATGAGGATATCATGACTCAAATATCCTATTTAATTAAGGAATATCCTAGGCTACCCGCAACACTCGTTTATCAAAAGCTAAAAGATAATGGTACCATCAGGTCAAAAGAAATATCCCTATCCACTGTCAATAGAGTCGTCAATCGACTCAAAAAAGAAGATACACCTACAAGAAACAGGGATATGCGAAGATATGAAAGAAAACATATCAATGAAGTCTGGTGTGGGGATTCGAGTGTAGGACCATACCTCAAAATTGATGGAAAAAAAGAGCGAACATATATTATCGCATTAATAGATGATGCCTCAAGATATATCGTTGGCATAGATATATTCTTAAATGATAATTACATAAATCTGATGAGTGTCATTAAAAGTGCGGTAAAAAAGCATGGAAAACCAAAGATATTTAACTTCGACAATGGTGCAAATTACAGATGCAATCAAATGACATTATTAGCAGCACGAATGGGAACAGTTATCAATTACTGTGCCGTAAGGACACCTACATCAAAAGCCAAGATAGAAAGATGGTTTAAAACGATGAAGGAACAATGGATGTCAGGACTTCATATGAATGATTATAAGAGTCTTGATGAATTGAGGGAATCATTAATGCAGTATGTACAACGATATAATCAAACCATCCACAGGTCCTTGAACAAAAAGACACCACAGGATAGATTCTTTGAAGAATCATCACTCATCCAAAGATATGATGATGAAAAGATAGACAAAATATTCCTTATAGAAAAAGAGAGAAAAGTATCTAACGATAACGTCATCATGATAGATCAAAAAGAATATGAGGTCAATTACAGATATGCAGGACAGAAACTGCTTTTAAGATATTCACCAGATTTATCTAAAATTTATATCGTCGATAAGGAAACAGGTGAACTGGAAGAAATACATCTGCTTGACAAACAGGCAAATGCAACTGTTAAACGAAATAAAATAAAATTTACGGAGGAAAAATAACATGAACTATACCAGCAGATATGGACTGGAATTCAATCCATTCATCAAGAATTCAAAAGATGTCCTAGTAGAAACAAATGATTATAAGGAACTGATATTCAGATTGAACTATCTTGTACAGACAAAAGGATTTGGTGTCTTAACTGGAGGGCCAGGTCGAGGCAAAACAACCATGATAAGGCATTGGGTCAAGAGTCTTAATCAATCAGCATATAAAGTTATCTATATACCCATGTCAACATTAACAGTGATGGAATTCTATAGACAGCTGGCAGAAGCATTGGGACTGGAAGCATATCATCGAAAAAGCGATAATTTCAAGGCCATTCAAAAAGCCATAGAAAGATATACCATCGAAAAAAGAATGACACTGATTATCATTCTCGATGAAGCAAACTATTTAAGAAATGGAATACTTAACGATTTAAAAATACTCTTTAATTTTGAAATGGATTCAAGTGATCAGGCAGTCGTTCTGTTAGCAGGACTGCCGCAGCTCAATAATACGTTTAATCTGGCGATACACGAGCCATTAAAACAGAGAATAGTCATGAACTATCATATAGAAAATCTTAACAAAGAGGAATCACGAAAATATATTCAGGAGAAGCTTAAAGGAGCTGGATGCCATCAACAGGTATTTGAAGCAAGTGCCATAGAGGCAATTATAAATGCATCAAATGGTGTACCACGATTGATCAATCAATTGTGCAATAAAAGTCTATTGGCAGGCAATAATAGAAATCAGAATATCATAGATACAGATACTGTCATGATGGCCTTTAATGATAATGAGTTGGGATAAGAAAATGGATTATATATATAAAAATAAAGATGAGGTCAAATGTGTTGGTACAATCAGGAGCATGGAAACGTTCGCTTATTATTCATTTGATATCGTCATTGATAATCGAAGTGAATGGTGTCGTTTAATAGAGAATGAGCTTGACTGGGAAATATGTTTCGTTATGAGAGATATGACAATAGGGCTTGCCCACCCAACGGATATATTCTGGAATACAGAGGCAATATACGAGGTGTTCGAAGATTTAGATATAAGTCTTAGAATTGCATATGGAATTAAATCGGTGTTTGAAAACTATAACAAAAAAAGTGCATCCTAGATGCATTTTTTAGTTATCTCACGTAGCAAATAATATGAATAGCCAGGACAATTTAATTTGAATATTATAGTTATCTCACCTTGTATCCTAACCAAATAAATTGAAGAACTATTTATCATTTAATTTGGCATTCAACAGGATAACCGGATACGCTCCGTAATCCATTTCTGCTTTATCTGCCGTATCTCATCCTCCGGCACTTGGCTGACTAAGGCTCGGTCTACTTCGTGATTCCACTGCATACGCACCTCATTATCTTCTTTTATCTGTTCCGCTTTGGGATTATTCTTACCGATTTTCTTGGTAGCAAGATACAATCCGTTTCTATCGAATACATGGAGCTTGTCTTTATCATCTTCTATCAGAAGATTGATAAGGTCGGTATAGAAGCGTTTTGCCTCGTCCAGATAATGCTCCTGCTTGAACAGCTTGTTCTTGGCGGTAAATAAGGTTCGCTCATAAACTTCGCCCTTCTTGACAATCTTACAGCCTTTGCGGACATTCCCGCTATCATCCAGTATCTCTTTCTTGGTGCGTACATGCTTACCTTGTTCGTTGTAGAACATATTGCGTGTGGCAATCTTTTCTATGGGTTCCGGTAACAGTTCCCTTTCGGAAAAGATGAGATGGATATGATAGTTGGTCTTGCGTTTGTTATGGTGCAGGGCTGATACACATTCCACACCATATTTTTCCTTAAAGCGGTTGGTAAACATCTGTAACAGCTTGTCGGGGTTATATAGGTCGGGGAAGGATTCCGGCAGGGCTATAATCAGTTCCCTTGCCTCGATACATTTCCCTTCCGTACCGCTTTTTTGAAATTCCTGCTGATTAAATCTGGCAAGCTCCGTCCAGTAGTGTCGGTCTGTGGTTTCATAAACCGCATACAGATTTTCCTGCTTGGCGTGATTGGATATATAAGTAATCCTGCCACGGACATTGTGGAGCTTGCTCATCTGAATAAATGAATTTCTTTCGATAGTGCTTCCTCCTCTCGTAAATGTTACTTAGGGAAAGAGGTGGAAGGATTATATAAGTGAGTGGACACTTAGTGTGTCCAAAGGATGTTGCACATCCTCGTACGAACACAATGCCGTGTCCGGCATTATCTCAAATGCGACAGCATTTGTATAAGTCACGCAGGCGTGACTTTGCTCCCTGCAAGGGCGAAATACCCAGAGTACAAATCGGAGATTTGTGCGAAGGGTGTATTTCGCTCTCAAACGCCGAGGGCTTGCAAAAGAATTGCACTAAAAGGTCTGTACCACTCACTTCAATATGAAATTGTCCTGTAAAATTCCTGCTCCTTTCCCGTAAGTTTTGGTTGATACCAGAGGAAGCACATGATATAATCTATTTGCGTGTAGGTATATCATGGCTTCGGTCTGATACATACCAAAGGGTGGTTTCGTAGGAAGCCACCCTTTTAAGTTACAGCAGTTTTTCTGCTAACTGCTCTGACAGTATTCTTATCCCTTAAGTCCCTGCCCTCGTTGGCTTCCATGAACTGCTCCAGTATATCAGTCTTTATCAGAACCTTTCGTCCTACCTGAAGTACCGGGAGCTTCTTCCACTTTACCAAATCTCGGAGCGTATTTCTTCCGATACCGGTATAGTCGGCTGCTTCCTCAATGGATAAGGCAATTTTCATTTCTGTCATTAAATCACCTCCTTGCAAATTGCATTATGCAATTTCCGAACTAAGCCTACTATAAACCTTTTATATCTTCTTGTCAAGCGTTACGAAATTCTAAAAATAATTATTAACTTGCATATTGCAATTACAAAAGATGTGTGTTATAGTAGTACCATACCGAAAAAGGAGGCGTATTAAGATGAAAGATAAAGAATTACGCAAGCTAATCGGTAGCAGGGCAAAACAGCGAAGATTGGAATTAGGATTGAAACAGCCTTATGTAGCTGAAAAGATGGGAGTGACAGCTTCCACCATTCAGAGATATGAAGCCGGAACAATCGACAATACCAAGAAGCTGGTGCTGGATGGACTTTCAGAAGCACTTCATGTATCTGTGGAATGGCTCAAAGGCGAAACAGAGGAATACGAAACAGACATTACGGATAAAAGGGAATTACAGATTCGTGATGCAATGAGCAGTATTTTAAACCGTTTACCCTTTGACCTTAATAATGAGGAAGCTGACTTCTCGAAAGACCTACTGCTACTGATATTACAGGAGTATGAGTTGTTTATGGATTCGTTCCAGTTTGCCTGCAAGAACTTCAAGGGCAACACGGAGAATGCAGACATAGCAGCCACCATAGGTTTTGAATCGAATAAGGAATACAACGAAATCATGTTTCTTAGGGAGATTACCCACACAGTCAATGCCTTTAATGACATGGCAGATGTGATAAGGCTCTATTCCAAGAAACCGGAAACAGCCACACAGAGGCTTGCAAATCTTTTATCGGAAGATTCCGAATCGGTATAGTTAGACAACCGGAGTTATGATATACTTACACGCAAGAAGCATTTCATCAGTTCCGATTGTCGATATCGAAAGGAGAAACGATTATGGCAAAAGGTTCTGTAAGGAAAAAAGGCAAGAAATGGTATTACCGCTATTATGTGGAGGATGCCAGTGGTAACTTGGTTCAGAAGGAATGCGTAGGAACAGAAAGTAAGTCGGAAACGGAAAAACTGCTCCGTAAGGCTATGGAAGAATACGAAAGTAAGAAAATCGTAGCCAAAACGGAGAACATCGCACTGGGAGAGCTTCTGGATGTGTGGGTGGATAAGGAATTAAAAGTCAGTTCCCTTAGTAATAACACTGTAACCCTTTATCTCGGGGTGGTGAAGATTATTAAGAGACACCCTTTAAGCAAAAGAAAGCTTCGGACAGTCACAAGTGAACACATGCAGGAATTTATGGATTATTTAAGCTTCGGTGGAACGGCTCCCGATGGTACGGAAGCAAAACCATTAAGCATAGACCGTATCCATTCATTTTCAGCAGTGTTACAGAGGGCTTTCCGGTATGCGGTGTTTCCAAAGCAGTATATCAGTTTCAACCCTATGCAGTATGTAGTAATCAGAAGACCGACGCAGGAAGTGGATTTGTTCGCTACCGAAGATGAAGATTTTTCGCAGGAAAAGACCATTACCCACCAGCAGTACAATGAAATCATAGCTTATCTTATCAAAAAGAAAAGCTCCTCACTGCTGGCAGTGCAGATAGCATATTATGCAGGTCTGCGAATTGGGGAAGTGACTGGATTATCCTGGGATGACATCAACCTTGAAGAACAGTATCTGACGGTGCGTAGGAGCTTAAGCCGGAACAATGCAAGGCATAAGCTGGAGTTAGGACCTACCAAGCGTAAAAAGGTCAGAATCGTGGATTTTGGCGATACTCTTGCTGAAATCTTACGAAAGGCGAAAAAGGAACAGCACAAGCAACGCTTTCAGTACGGACAGCTTTATCAGAGGAATTACTACAAGGAAGTCAGAGAAAAGAACAGAGTTTACTACGAACTGTATTCATTGGACGGAACGCAGGAAGTGCCGGAGGACTACACAGAGATTTCGCTGGTGTGTGTCAGACAGGACGGAATGTACTTAGGAAGGGAAGCGCTGGACTGGATGTGCAGGTCAATCAGAAAGCACCTGAAAGGATTTGAAAACTTCCACTTCCACTCATTAAGACACACTTACACAAGCAATCTGTTAGCAAACGGAGCACCACCGAAGGATGTGCAGGAACTCTTGGGACACTCGGCAGTAAGTACCACAATGAATATTTACGCCCATGCTACAAGGGAAGCCAAGAAGAATTCAGCAAGGCTTCTTGATAAGGTAGTAGGGAACGATTAAAACGAAAACAACACTTTTTCCCTTATAGATTCCTCACAAGGGAAAAAATAAGGGAAAAGTGCAAATTACATAGATGCTGATGGGCGGGAAAGCCCGTAAATACTGGAAAGTTGAGAAAATACACGAGCAATTTTGAATTTAGTCTTGTAAATTCATTACAATCTATAAAAAAATGAAATTCACTTGAAGTTCATTATATACACAAACACAAAAATTAAAAATATAAATTATGCCATTTCCAAGATTAAGTTCTACTTATCAATATTTTTTAAGTAGAACTTAGTCTTAAAAAAAGTGGAATTTACTTTTCAAATTAAGTATTTTTAAATTAAAAATCAGACTCATTAAATAAGTCTGATTCTTAATGATCTTCACTTTGACAAAGTCATCTCATCACCAAAAGAAATTCCCATCAGTTTGGCATTTTTGACAGTATCACCTTGTACATCAACATATTTTAATTTTCCAGCAGTTTCTTCTAATGGAATAGCATCAAGACGATGATTGACAAAAACAACCAGTTTTCCAAAATCCTTATTCATAATCAGTTTGGCACCTTCAATACCAAATAATGTTGATATTTCTCGATCATATGCACAAGGCTGTCCACCGCGTTGAGCATGTCCGGCACAAGATACACGTATTTCTTTATCAATATAATGTGATAACTTATTGGCGATTTCATAAACAACAGAATGTCCTTCTCGCGTTGCGACTTTCAATTTATAATGTTTCTTTGAAAGCAGTGATTCTTCTTTAGAAATAGCCCCTTCTGCACAGGCAATCACAATATGTTTTTTTCCTGCTTTCACTTTCTTTTCAATCTCTCCCGCAACAACTTCGATATCATAAGGAATTTCAGGTAATAGGATAATATCAGCACCAGCGGCAATCCCAGCTGATAAGCAGATATGTCCAACTTTATGTCCCATGATTTCCACAACAAACACACGGCTATGACTGGCAGCAGTTGTTTGAATTTCATCTAAATATCTTGTTGCGATGTCAATAGCTGACTGAAAACCAAATGTATAATCTGTTCCCCATGTATCATTATCAATGGTTTTAGGCAACCCAATAACATTCAACCCTTCCTGTGATAACAGATTGGCAGTTTTTAATGATCCATTACCACCAAGAATGGCTAAACAGTCTAATTTTAATTTTTGATATGTTTTTTTCATAGCAGCCACTTTATCAAAACCATTTTCAATCACACGCATTTTTTTAAATGGACATCTTGAAGTCCCTAAAATAGTACCACCAAGATTCAATATATCTTCAAAATCTTCAGGTTTCATAATGCGATAGTTTTCATACATAAGACCTTTATACCCATCTAAAAAACCAATAATTTCAATATCTTTTTTCTGTTGATAAAGTGTTTTAGCCAGTCCACGCATTGTCGCATTTAAAGCCTGACAATCACCACCACTTGTTAAAATACCCACTCTCACAATATCATGACTCCTTTACATCAATTCCTTTTTTAAAAAAGTATTCCTGACTATTCATTGCAGTCTGTTTATTTTTAATATGTTTATAACTTCCATCTCCCAATAATTCACAAGCTTTCACATTATCATTCAACATAGTATTAAACATTGAACAAATGATATTTTGAATCTTTTTATCGAAAATAGGTGTCGCAACTTCAACACGGCTTTCTAGATTTCTTGTCATTAAATCAGCTGAAGAAATATAAACTTTTTTGTCTTCGCCAGTTCCAAAAATATAAATACGTGAATGTTCCAGATAACGTCCTACAATAGAAATCACACGGATATTATCAGTATAACCTTCAACATGAGGAATAATACAACAAATTCCTCTGACAATCATATCAATCTTAACACCAGCCTGACTGGCTTCAATTAACTTATTAATCATTGTTTTGGATGTCACAGAATTACATTTAAATCCAACATAAGCTTCTTTACCTTCTTTAGCTAATGCAATTTGTTCATCAATATATTCACAGATTTTTGACAACATACAGTGTGGTGCCACCATCAAATGCTCTGTATGTGACATGGTTTCCCCTAAACTTAAATGATTAAAGACATCATTAATTTCTTCACCTAATTCATGATGATGTGTCATTAAAGATAAATCTGTATAAAGTTTAGCGGTATTTTCATTATAGTTTCCTGTTCCAATTTGTGAAACATATTGAACACCTTGACTATTTTTATAAGTAATCAGACATAGTTTTGAATGAACTTTATAACCATCCAATCCATAGATCACACGACATCCAGCAGCTTCTAGACGTTTTGACCAGTCAATATTATTTTCTTCATCAAAACGCGCTCTTAATTCCACCAAAACAACGACTTCTTTTCCATTATCAGCTGCTCTAATCAAAGATTTAACAATCTTAGAATTTTTAGCGACACGATACAATGTCATCTTGATACTTGCAACATGTGGATCACGGCTGGCTTCATCTAATAGTCTTAAAAATGGTGACATAGATTCAAAAGGATACGCAAGTAAAATATCTTTTTTACTAATCTGTTTAATCATAGGCACAGCATTTTCAACCATTGGACTATTTCTTGGCTCTAATTTCTTATAAAATAACTGTGGATGTAACATACGTAAATGATCTCTTAATGTCCCAATAAAACCTAAATCTAAAGGAGCCTGTGATAAAAAAACCTGATTTTTCTTTAAATTCAAGAAGTTCATCAACATCATAATCTCCAAATCTTCCAATCCTTCTGAAATTTCCAAACGAATTGGACATAATTTACGACGTTGTTTAATCAAAGTTTCCATCATTTCACGATAATCATCATGTCCTTCCAAAGAATGATCATCTTCATCAATATCTGCACTTCTTGTCACACGAATAAAACCTTTATTTTTAATCGTATATTTACTAAAGACTTTAGATACAAAATGTAAAATAATATCTTCTACTAAAATAAACTGACCTTGCATACTTGGGACTGCCAACATTCTTTCATCAATAGCGTTACCACAAGAGACAATCCCCATTTTACGTTTTCCTTTTTTAGATTCTAACTGAACAATAATATATAATTCCTTGTTATTTAAAAAAGGAAATGGCTGTCTTTTAGATACAACCTGTGGTGAAATCAAAGGTAAGATTTCTGAATCAAAATAGTTTTCAAAATATTTACGATCCTCTTTATTCTTTAATTGATGATATTTGACAATACCCCAACCATATTCTTTTAAATCATCCATAATACGTGTATAGATACGATCTTTTTTACGATTTAAAAAACCAACTCTTGTTAAACAGGCTTTTAATTGTTCTTCTCCTGTCATTTGTGTTTTATTATCTTTAGAAGATGGGTAAAATAACATTTGATCATATAATGTTCCAATGCGCACCATAAAAAATTCATCCATATTGGATTGAAAGATAGATACAAAGTTTAACTGTTCTCCTAAAGGTACTTTTTTATCCTTTGCCTGCATTAAAACACGGTCGTTGAATTTTAACCATGATAATTCTCTATTTTCTCTACAACCTCTCATAATTTCCTCCTTATATATGTTAATAAAAAAATAATATGTCTTATTCATATAATCAAGCTTATTTATCTTATCTACAAAAACTTTAGGTTTTCTTTACATTGATTTTATATTTTTATTTTACACTTTTTTATCATGAAAATAAACATTTTTTGTTTTACGCATCGACATTGATTTTTCACTAGGATATGACTATAATGAATAGAGACATTGAAAGGAGTTCAAAGTATGGAAATAACAAAAGATATCAGATATGTAGGTGTTAATGACCATCATATTGATTTATTTGAAGGACAATACGTTGTCCCAAATGGTATGGCTTATAATTCTTATGTGATTTTAGATGAAAAGATTGCGATAATGGATACTGTAGATATTCATTTTACACATGAATGGCTAGATAATATTGATGAAGTTTTACAAGGGCGTCAGCCTGATTATTTAATTATTCAACATATGGAACCTGACCATTCTGCTAATATCTTAAACTTTATGAAAGTTTACCCTAACACAACATTAGTGGGGAATGCTAAAACATTTATGATGATAGAACAGTTCTTCGCTTTAGATGAAAACTATCAAAGATTAGTTGTGAAAAATGGTGAAGAATTATGTTTAGGTCAACATACATTATCATTTGTATTTGCGCCAATGGTACATTGGCCTGAAGTAATGATGACTTATGATCAAAAGGATAAGATTTTATTTTCAGCAGATGGATTTGGAAAATTTGGAGCTAATGATGTCAAAGAAGACTGGGATGATGAAGCACGTCGTTACTACATTGGTATTGTTGGGAAATATGGTGCACAAGTCCAGGCAGTGCTTAAAAAAGCTGCAACTTTAGATATTCAAATGATCTGTCCATTACATGGACCTGTTTTAAAAGACAATCTATCACACTATTTGAATCTTTATCAGACATGGTCATCTTATAGTGTGGAAACAGATGGTGTTATGATTGCTTATAATTCTATTTATGGACATACTCAAAAAGCAGTTGATTTATTGGCATCAAAATTAACAGAAAAAGGATGTCCAAAGGTTGTTATGCATGATTTAGCACGTGATGATATGGCTTTATGTGTAAGCGATGCTTTTCGATATGGTAAGCTTGTTTTAGCTTCAGTGACTTATAATGCAGATGTTTTCCCATTCATGAAAGAATTCATTCATCATTTAACGGAAAGAAATTTCCAAAATCGTACAATCGCATTAATAGAAAATGGATCATGGGCTCCGATGGCTTGTAAAGTCATGAAAGGCATGTTAGAAAACTGTAAAAACATAACTTGGGCTGAAAATCATGTCACTGTTAAATCAGCATTAAATAGTGAAAGTCAAGAAGCCATTGACCAATTAGCGGATGAATTATGTCGTGACTATATTGCCAAATCTAATGATAAAGCAAATAAACATGATATGAGTGCTTTATTTAAAATTGGTTATGGACTTTATGTTGTGACAAGTCATGATGGTAAACAAGATAACGGATTAATTGTTAATACTGTCACACAAGTCAGTGATAATCCAAATCGTGTTGCGGTGAATATTAATAAACAAAATTATTCACATCATGTCATTAAACAAACGGGAAAAATGAATGTCAACTGTTTATCTGTTGATGCTCCATTTAGCATTTTTGAAAGATTTGGTTTCCAAAGTGGTCGTACAGTTAATAAATTCGATGGTTTTGAACCATTATATGCTGATAACGGTTTAGCTTTCTTACCTCGTTATATTAATGCTTTTATGTCACTTGAAGTTGAAGAATATGTAGACTTACAGACACATGGTATGTTTATATGTAAAGTAACAGAAGCGCGCGTCATTTCTGATTTAGATACAATGACTTATACATATTATCAAAATCATGTCAAACCAAAACCTCAAACAGAAGGCAAAAAAGGATTTGTATGTAAAATCTGTGGTTACATTTATGAAGGAGATGTTCTTCCAGAAGACTACATCTGTCCATTATGTAAACATGGTGCTATTGATTTTGAACCAATTCAATAAAGATGCAAAACGAATGATTTATACAATCATTCGTTTTTTTGTGCCGTATCCTGTATGATTTGTCCATCTTCAATACGTAAGATACGATCAGCTACATTAGCAATCATTTCATCATGTGTCACCATAATTACAGTTTCATGATATTTTCTTTGTGCTATTTTTAATAATTGAATCACTTCCTGTGAACTCTTCGCATCTAAATTTCCAGTTGGCTCATCGGCAAAGATAATTGCTGGTTTAGAGGCCAGTGCTCTAGCAATTGCGACACGTTGCTGTTGTCCACCTGAAAGTTCATGAATAAAGGCGTATTTCTTTTCCTTAAGTTTCAATAAATCAATAATCTCATCCACATATTCTTCATCCACCTGTCTATTATCTAAATGAATTGGTAAAACAATATTTTCAATCACATTATGAGTTGTAATCAGATTAAAGAATTGAAACACAAATCCCATTTTTCTCCTTCTTAAACGCGTTAAACGATCATCATTCATATCATAGAGTGATTCTCCCTGTAAATAAACTTTTCCAGCATTTGGCTTTACCAAACCAGCCAATACATGCAATAAAGTACTCTTCCCACTACCACTGGTTCCAACAACAGCCACAAAAGAACCTTCTTCAATGTCTATTGAAATATTCTTAATCGCATCTACCTTGTTTTCAGCATATCCATAAGTTTTTCTTAAATTCTTCCCATCTAAAATGATCATGATAATCCACCTCCATTATCAATATTCATTAAATCATTCCATAAAACATATAATGGCATCATATAAATAACCACACATACACCTAAACATATGAAACTCATCACAAGGAATTCCACTATAGGAATATAGACAATCTGAAGATAAGATTCTACCAATAAAATCAAAGTTATATTCATAATATTAATAATGACAAAAGAATAAAAACCTTTTTCTACTTCTTTGATTAACATTTCTCTTTTTGTCATTCCCACAATTCTCATCATCATATAATCTCTTTGATGATTGATGAGATAATTTTTATTTAAGTAATAACATAGAATAAAAAACATAATGAGACCAACAATCATCATTTCATTATCTACAAGAAGTGGTATTTCTTCAATTGACCCATTATATCGTGTAAATTCTTTCAATCCCATATCATAGATAGATATTCCTCCAATATCATTATCTTCAATCATTTGGACGACCACTATTATTTTTATAACTTTCATCAATATAACATCATCATCCTATACCACAATTCAAATATGAAATCCTATTAAAAAGGCATAAACCTAAGAGTATATCTTAAGTTTATGCCAATGGATGAGAAATACTCATCTTAATCTACCATAACAACAGCACCTTTATATTCATCTTCTACAAATTGTTTTATTTCATCAGATTTTAAGACTTCAATCAATGCTTTAATCTTTTCATCATTTTCATGACCTTCTTGTACTGCAACAATATTCACATATGGATTATCAGCATCTACTGTTTCAATAATTAACGCATCATCTGTTGGATTTAATCCAGCCTGCAGGGCATAGTTTCCATTAATGGCAACTAAATCTCCTTGATTATTTTGATAAGCAGTTGCAAGTAATTCTGGTTTAATTTCTTCAAATGATAAATTCTTTGGATTAGATACAATATCCTCTGTTGTTGCTTCAAGACGTTCGACATCATCACTTAATTCAATCACTCCAGCATCTTCTAGAATGCCAAGAATTCTTCCATGGTCAGCTACAGAGTTAGAAATAATCACTTCCCCATTTTCAGGAATATCTTTAATATCTTTTATTGTCTGAGAATAAAATCCAAATGGTTCTAAGTGAATACCAGCTTCCTCTACAATTTTATATCCATGCTCACTAAGTTCACCTTCAAAGAATGGACGATGTTGGAAATAGTTAGCATCTACTTCTCCTGCATCTAAAGCTTTGTTGAAAATATAATAATCATCCAACACTTTAATTTCTAAATCAATGTCATATTTTTCTTTCAATATAGGTTTAGCTTCCTCTAAGATTTTAGAATGAGGATCTAATGTTGCAGAAACAGTTAATGTTTTTTCATCACTCGCTGTGTCTCCACCTCCACAACCTGTTAATCCAATAGCTAAAAATAATGCACAAATTCCAATAAATAATTTTTTCATATGTTTTCCTCCCTATCTCTTATCAATTCTTTTCACAATCAAATCACCAATAATCTGTATAATAAAGACAATCACTAAAACAAAGAATGTTGCAGTATACATAACTGGCATATTTTGTCTAGCATATCCATACATATAGGCTAAGTTTCCAAGTCCTCCAGATCCAATACATCCTGCCATAGCTGTATAACCTACTAAAGAAATAGCCATAACAGTCATACTTGAAATTAATGCTGGTTTAGCTTCAGGTATAAGAACCTTTGTAATAATCTGCCAGGAACTCGCCCCCATAGCCTTGCTGGCTTCAATTGTTCCTTTATCAATCTCACTTAAAGCTATCATACACATTCTTGCATAGAAAGGTGCACTTGATAGAATCAGTGCTGGTAAAGCGCCTTTGACTCCTAACATTGTTCCCATGATTTTAATTGTAAACTGTAGAAGCAGGAATATTAAAATAATAAATGGGATAGCTCTAAAAAGATTAATAATGAAATCTAAAATACGATAAATAACTTTATGAGGATAAAGTCCGTCTTCTTTTGTGATATAAAGGATGATTCCTAAAACAAACCCTAATATAACAGCAATCACTAAAGAAACCACTGTCATCAATAATGTTTCCTGGATGGCAACATACATAGCATCCCAATCAATTTGACTTAAAAATTCACTCATCTTAAATCACCTCCACAATAACCTGATAGTCTTTAAATTTTTGAATGACATCTTCATAATCCTGTTGTGTTCCACCTATGACATTGACAATCAATACTCCAAAAGAACTATCAATTGTATTTGTGAGATTTCCTGAAACAATACTTAAATCTAATTTTGTTTCTTTAATGACACGAGAAACAATAGGTTGTCTGGAAATATCTTCATCAAATGTTAATCTTAATAAAATACCATCTGGATAAATCTGTTTAAGATTTTCATTTTGCTTATCATCATCAATCTTACTTGATATATCTCTGACAAAACGTTTGGTAATGTGATGATGAGGATGTTCAAAGATATCTTTGACACGACCTGTTTCTACAACTTTCCCTTCACTCATAACAGCGATACGATGACAGATTTTTTGTACGACTTCCATCTGATGTGTAATCATGACAATCGTAATCCCGAGTTTTTGATTGATATCTTTTAATAAATCTAAAATCTGTTCCGTTGTATCTGGATCCAATGCACTGGTTGCTTCATCACATAACAGAATACTTGGATCATTGGCCAATGCTCTTGCGATACCTACACGTTGTTTCTGTCCACCAGATAATTCACTTGGATAAGCATTTTCACGTCCCTGCAATCCAACCAGTTCAATTAATTCTTTTGCTTTTTGAACACGTTTGCTTTTTTCAACACCAGCAATCTCTAATGGCAATTCAATATTTTTTTGTACTGTTCTGGACCACAATAAATTAAAATGTTGAAAAATCATTCCCATCTCTGTTCTTTTCTTTCTTAAATCTTTAGCATTGTATAATGAAATATCTTCACCATCAATAAAGACTTCTCCACTTGTCTGTTTTTCAAGCTGATTAATAATACGAACAAGTGTTGACTTCCCAGCACCACTATATCCAATAACCCCAAAGATTTCACCATTCTGGATTGTTAAATTAACATCCTGACAGGCATGAATATCTCCTTTAGGTGTATGGAAAACTTTTTGAATATGTTTTAATTCAATCATGAAATCCCTCCTATAAATAAAAAAACCCGTCCCGCTAAGGACGAGTATATAACCCGTGTTACCACCTTAATTCATCGTTACATCACTATAACAATCTCTTCGAGTACCAACATACTCTAGTACGATAACGGGTACACCCGCCATTAGCTAAATCATTCACTAATGAAACTCCAAGACCATCTTCATTTATGCCTCAATATTCTTTTCCACCAACCAAGAACTCTCTATCAAATCATCATAAACTACTCTTCTCTTCACTGTTGTTAATAATATATTATCTTGTCTATAAACATTTGTCAAACACTTTTTATAAAAATGCATGATCTATCTGTATCACACAAAAATAGTGTGAATTGATCTGTTGAATCGCTTCTGTGATTTTTTGCTTCAACTCCTGATGTGAAATTTCATCATCAGCAGGCAATAAAACATCAAAAATGAGATTAATATGTGTTGGTCCTTTGACCAGTCGAAAATCATGAATACTATAGTTTGGATTCAATGCCTGAACAATATTTTGAACTTCCTGTTTTAACTGATTTGTAAGTTCATCCATTGTATCAATAGGATCCATATGGATTGTTGTTAAAATATTAAACTTTTCTAATAAATCTCTTTCAATAACATCAATCTGATCATGAGCAGTCATGATATCTTCATGACAATCCACTTCAGCATGAAAAGTCATATATTGACGTCCAGGCCCATAATCATGCAACATAAAATCATGAATACCTAAAACCTGATCAAATGATAGAACATACTCATAGATGTCATTAACCAGTTCTTTATCAGGCGCTTTTCCTAATAATGGATCAACAGTATCCTTAAAAATATCAATTCCTGACTTAAACACAACAATGGAAACAATAACCCCAATTATTCCATCCACAGGAAATGAGGTTACTAAACTCAAACATAAAGAAACCAAGGTTGCAAGAGTTGCACAGACATCATTTAAACTATCTTGTGAAGCTGCTTTTAAAGATGTGGAATCAATGATTTTTCCAGCTTTTCTATTAAAAGAAGCCATCCATAATTTGATAAAAATAGATACCACCAAAACAATGAGGGCACCCCATGTAAAAAGAAGGGCTTCAGGTTTGATAATTTTCATCACTGATTCTTTAAAAGAGGAAAACGCTACTAATAAAATTAAAAAAGAAATGATTAATCCTGCAATATATTCATAACGACCATGTCCATAAGGATGGTCACTATCAGGATGTTTTCCTGCTAATTTAAAACCAAAAAGTGTTGCTAAATTGCTCCCCATATCTGATAGATTGTTAAATCCATCAGCCTGAATAGCTACTGAATGTGTCATAAATCCAAATAATAATTTAAAGATGACCATGACACAGTTACATATAATAGAAAGAACACTACATAGTGTTCCATACTTTTCTCTTATTTCAGGTGCTTGTGTATCTTGATAATTTGGAATTGTTTTTTTAACAATCAAATCAAACATAATAACCTCCTAAAAGATATTAGAAATTTTTTTCAAATAAATATTTCTACCTTTTCTTTGAGCAAGTCCACAATCTTCTAATTCTTGAATATAACCATCAATTTTTTGCTGATCAACATTTTTATGAGCTAAGTCTTTTAAAACTTCAATCATTTGAGGATGATCATCTTTAATATAAGCAAATCCATCATAATCATAT
The DNA here is from genome assembly GCF_002159255.1 of Massilimicrobiota sp. An80. Taxonomy (NCBI): domain Bacteria; kingdom Bacillati; phylum Bacillota; class Erysipelotrichia; order Erysipelotrichales; family Erysipelotrichaceae; genus Massiliimicrobium; species Massilimicrobiota sp. An80. The sequence continues at coordinate 28,739 of NZ_NFHI01000017.1, read as the reverse complement.
AATGGTGTTTTCAACATAACATTCAAACATGCAACATAAGCCCATTTGACTTCCAAACGGACAAGTTTGTATTGCATTGTATCAAACAATGCATTTGGCATATAATATTTATCTTCATGATTTTTTAAATCCTTTATATCATTTTTATCATAACAGATCATTTTTATTCCTCCCTCTATGTTTTTTCATTATAACATAGAATATGAAGATTTGGTAAATAATATTATGATTTTCTTATCAATGACACGCAAAAGATTTATCATATTCTTTGCTTTTTTAGCCTATACTTTCTATAATGAGGACAATAAAAAGGAGGTTTTCAGATATGAAAATTTATCACAGTATTCAAGAGATGGTAGGACAAACACCTATTCTACAATTACATCATATAGAAAAGCAGGAACAAACTCAGGCCCATTTATTCGCCAAGCTGGAATATTATAATCCTGCTGGCAGTGTCAAAGATCGTGTTGCAAGAGGTATGTTATTAGATGCTTTAGAATCTGGAAAACTACAACCTGGTGCAACAATTATAGAACCAACAAGCGGTAATACGGGTATTGGATTATGTGCCATTGGTACGGCTTTAGGTTTTGAAGTCATTATCGTAATGCCTGATACAATGAGTGAAGAAAGAAGAAAACTCATGAAAGCATTCGGTGCCAAGCTTGTTTTAACACCAGGTCAAGAAGGAATGACTGGAGCCATTAATAAAGCTAAAGCTTTAGCAAAAGACATTCCTCACAGCTTCATTCCTAGTCAGTTTACCAATCCAAGCAATCCAAAAGCCCATTATCTATCAACTGGTCCAGAAATTAATGAACAGATGGATGGAAAAGTAGATATCTTTGTTGCTGGAGTTGGAACTGGTGGGACAATCAGTGGAGTTGGACAATATTTAAAAGAAAAGAATCCACAGGTACAAATCATTGCGGTAGAACCAAAAGATTCTCCACTCCTTTCAAATGGACAAACAGGTTCCCATCAGCTTCAAGGTATTGGCGCAAACTTTGTTCCTGAAACTTTAGATACACATATTTATGATCAGATAATAACTGTTTCTACTGATGAAGCTTTTGAAGCAGCTAGACAGCTTGCTCAAAAAGAAGGAATTCTTACTGGTATTTCTTCAGGTGCTGCTTTATATGCTGCTAAAACTTTAGCTAAACAGCCTGAAAACAAAGATAAGAATATTGTTGTTTTATTACCTGATGGTGGCGATCGTTATTTATCAACAGCATTATATGAATAAAAAAGGGAAGTTATTTCAAAACTATGAAATAACTTTTTCTTTTCAATCAAAAAGCGAGTCATTCAACTCGCTTATCTTGATTTTTCTTCAATTTGTTTTAAGACCATATCTACAAATTCATCTAATGATACAGTGATTTGTTTGTGTTCACCATATTGACGATAAGTCACAGTTCTTTCATCTCTTTCTTTATCACCTAAGACTAGCTGATATGGAATCTTCTTCATCTGTGCTTCACGAATACGATAACCTAATTTTTCTTCACGATCATCTAATTCCACACGAATTCCTTTGTCTTCTAGAAGTTTATAGACTTCTTTTGAATATTCTAAATGATATTCATTTTTAACTGGAATCACTTTGACTTGTGTTGGTGCTAACCATAATGGGAATGCCCCTGCAAAGTGTTCAATCAAAATACCAATAAATCTTTCAATAGAACCAAAGATCACACGATGTAACATAACTGGTCTCACTTTTTCACCATTATGATCCACATATGTTAAATCGAATCTTTCTGGTAAGTTCATATCTAATTGGATTGTTCCACATTGCCAAACTCTTCCTAAAGAATCTCTGACATGGAAGTCAAGTTTTGGACCATAGAAAGCCCCATCTCCAGGATTGACTTTAAAGTCTTTTCCAGCTGCTTGACATGCTGCTGCTAAGGCTGCTTCACTCTTTTCCCAGATTTCTAAATCTCCAATATATTTTTCTTCTGGACGAGTTGATAATTCAATATCATATGGTAAGCCTAAATTAGAATAAACACGATCAATAAATGAAATCAAACGTACAACTTCACTTTCAATCTGATCAGGTGTCATAAAGATATGTGCATCGTCCTGTGTAAAAGTACGTACTCTAAATAAACCATTTAAAGCACCACTGGCTTCATGTCTATGCACTTGTCCAAGTTCTCCCATACGAAGAGGTAAATCTTTATAAGAATGTAAACCATTTTTATAAACAAGCATACTTCCTGGACAGTTCATTGGTTTAATTGCAAATTCACGCTCATCAATTTCACTTGTATACATATTTTCTTTATAGTTATCCCAATGTCCTGAAGTTTCCCATAACTCTCTTGACATCATGATTGGTGTTTTAATGAACTGATATCCTTCTTTGGCATGTTCTTCATACCAGTATTGTTCTAATGTATTTCTTAATAACATCCCATGTGGTAAGAAAAATGGCATACCTGGTGCATATTCACTCATCATAAATAAATCAAGTTCTCTTCCTAATTTTTTATGATCTCTTTTTTTAGCTTCTTCTAAAAAGTCTAAATGTTCCTGTAACTCTTCAGCTGTTGGGAAACAAACACCATAAATTCTTTGTAGAACTTTATTGTTTTTATCACCTTTCCAGTAAGCTCCAGAATGTTTTAATAATTTAAAATTCTTACATAATTTGACAGTTTCTACATGTGGCCCTCTACATAAATCGACGAAGTCTCCTTGACGATAACATGTAATATGTCCATCTTCTAAACCTTGAATTAAATCTAACTTATAAGGATCATCTTTAAACATGTCTAAAGCTTCTTCTTTAGAAATGTCTTCTCTGATAATTCTTTTTCCATCTTTACAGATTTTCTTCATTTCTTTTTCAATTTTAGGTAAATCATCATCAGTAATCACCTGATCACCTAAATCAATATCATAGTAGAATCCTTCGCTCACAACTGGTCCAACCCAGAATTTAGCTTGAGGATATAAATGCTTAACTGCCTGTGCCATCACATGTGCACATGAATGATTTAAAGTATTTAAAGCTTCTTCATTAATAAAATCTCTCATTATTTCTTTCCTCCTATCCAAAATCTTAAAATATCATCATATTGATTTTCAAAAACACCACCACTTTTTTCAATGGTCTTTCTTGAAGCCACATTATCTTGATGACAAGTGATTAATACGGGTTCAATTTCCCATTGTTGACAAAATTGAAGTGCCTGTTTCAACATATCTGTCGCATATCCCTGCCTACGATAATCGGGATGAATGGAATAGCCAATATGTCCACCATGTTTGAATAAAGCCTCATTTAAGCAATGACGGATATGAATACAACCAATCACTTGATTATTGACAACATATAAAAACTCTGTCCCTGGAACAAAACCATCTTCTAATTCAATACCTAAATGATTCTTCTTTTCTCTTGAAATCCATTCCTGATAACTTGAACAGCTTTCAAAAGAACCTGCTCCATTGACACCAAAAGGATTATGATCATCTTTCATAGCTTGAATCAATGCCTTCATTGATTCTTCATGATGATAATCAGGAAATTCTAAATGTCCTTTTTCCATATCTGCCCCCCTTAATAAAAAAGAGATTTCATCCAAAGGACGAAATCTCGTGGTACCACCTTTATTCATTATCTATCAGATAACCTCAAAACTTTAACGCAGTTCTACGACAATCTCTTTCGAGTGTAGCCTATTAGGGAGTATTTCTATAAGCTATCAAAGATTTTCACCAACCATCTTTTCTCTAAACAATCACTTATAAAAACATATCCTAAATCATTGCTTGTAAAGTTATTTTACATCATTATTCTCATTTGTCAAGATATCTGTATCTTTTGTTTTTTTCATTTCATAATATTCAATAATTTCTGCAAATCCATAGATGATTAATGAAAGCAAAAAGGAGATAAAACAAGACCACAACATCATCAGCATAGATTCTACTCCCATTAGCTCACCAGTATTTAAATAAGATGTATTCATCGCTATTGTATATCCTTGTTGTAAGATACTCCCAACTAAGAAAATATAAGCACAGACTTTTAAAATTTTAGATACTTTATAAGTCACGTTTTGTACCCCCCCCTGTCATTTTTTGAGTTTATAAAATATTCTTATTTTCATATAATTTCACTATATAGCTACAGCCATAAATCAATAATGACACAATGAATGCAAAGACGATATCTTTTGAAAAACTGAATAAATTTTCAATTGACAATATATATTGTAATCGAAAAATGAGTGATTTCATTGTATAGAAAATCATAAATAAATAGGAACAAATCTTCAGTTTATCTCCTGCTTGATGAAACATATTTCAGCATACCTTTCTCTTTATTTCTTTTCTATATTTAAAATATCATATTTTTGTGTATAAAATATGAAAAAATCTCTAAAATATAAATTTTACATAAAAAAGCATCACTTTGAAAGTGATACTTTTCTCATGAATAGAAATTGATTGAAAATTTATTTAACAGTGATTAATTGTAAGTAGCTTGTTGTTCCACGAACACCAGGAGTTCCTCCAGTAACAAGGATTGTTTCCCCAGCATTAACACCGTTTTCTTTTGCAATAACTTCAGCTAAGTTTAATAAACCTTCTGTTGTATCCATGTGTTTACATATTACAGATTTAACACCCCAGTTAATTGCTAATTTCTTAGTTGTTTTTTCATATGGAGTTGCCGCAATGATTGGACATTCTGGTCTATATCTAGACATTTTCTTTGCTGTAAATCCAGATTCTGTAAATGCAACGATGGCAGCAACATTGAATTTTGTTGCAATTTCAGCTACTGACATACAGATAGCTTCAGAAGGATCATCAGATGCAGTTCTGACAGCTTTTCTATGTAATGAAGAATAATCTAATGTAGATTCTGTTTTAATTGCAATTTTGTTCATAACCATAACAGCTTCTTCTGGATATTTACCTTGTGCAGATTCACCAGATAACATAATAGCATCAGTACCATCATAAATAGCGTTTGCAACGTCGCTGACTTCAGCACGAGTTGGTCTTGGATTTTCTTGCATAGATTCAAGCATTTGTGTTGCAGTAATAACAATTTTACCAGCTGCTTTACATTTTCTGATTAATTCTTTTTGAATTAATGGTACATCTTCAGCAGGAACTTCAACACCTAAATCCCCACGTGCAACCATGATACCATCAGCAACTTTGATAATATCATCCATTTTTTCAACACCTTCGCTATTTTCAATTTTAGCGATGATTTGAATATCAGGTTTTCCATTTTCAACTAATATTTTTTTAACATCTAAAACGTCTTGAGGACGACGCACAAATGATGCAGCAATGTAATCTACATCTTGTTGACATCCAAATTCTAAGTCAGCTCTATCTTTTTCAGAAATGAAATCAAATCCAAGTTCGATACCAGGAACATTGATTCCACGTTTATTTTTGACTTTACCATCATTTGCACAAACACAAACGATATCAGTTCCTTCAACATGGTCAACTAATAATTCAACTTGACCATCGTTCACTAAGATAAATCCACCAGGTTTAACATCTTTGTATAAATCTTTATAAGTGATTGTGAAACGATCTGCAGTCCCTACGATATCTTCCACACAGATTGTAGACACTTGTCCTTTTTTAAATTCAGTAAATCCACCTTCAAAATCACCAGTTCTAATTTCAGGCCCTTTTGTATCTAATAAAATAGCACAGTTTGTCCCAAGTTCAGCATTGACATCACGCATTGTTTGCATTTTTTTACCATGTTCTTCATAATCACCATGAGAGAAGTTACAACGCATAACATTCATACCAGCTAAAACTAATTTTTTTAACATTTTTGGATCTTCAGATGCAGGTCCAATTGTACAAATAATCTTTGTTTTCTTCATCTTATCTTTCATTCTCAATTAATCTCCTATAACTTAGTTTATATTTAACGAAGTTTTAATACATCTTCGTAAATACCTTGATTGACTTGACGTTTATGTCCTAAGACTTCTTGAATTGGTAGTCCAACAATTTCACCTTTAACATCACTGATGCAAAGACCACCTTTACCTTCTTCTAATAATTCAACAGCTTTGATTCCCATACGAGTAGCTAAAACACGATCTCTAGCAGATGGACGTCCACCTCTTTGCATATGTCCTAAAACATTAGCACGTGTTTCAAAACCAGTTGCTTCTTCAACACGTTTTGCAAGTTCATGAACATCAGTAATATGTTCAGTAATAACAACCAAAGCATGTTTTTTATCAGAAGCTTTTGAACGTTTTAAAGTTTCAATGACTTCTTCTTCATCAAAACCACTTTCGCTTGTCACAATCATTTCTGCTCCACAGGCAAGTCCTGCATGAACAGCCAAGTCACCACATCTTCTTCCCATAACTTCAAGAATTGTACATCTTTGATGTGAGCTTGATGTATCTCTTAATTTATCTAAAGCATCTACAATTGTATTTAAAGCCGTATCAAATCCAATTGTAAAATCAGTATCAGGAATATCATTATCTATTGTTCCAGGAATACCAATACAGTTGATCCCCATTTCGGTTAATTTTAAAGCTCCATTATAGCTTCCATCTCCCCCAATAACAACCAAAGCTTCCATTCCAACTTTTTTCATTTGTTCAATGGCTTCTTCTCTGACTTTAGGGTCTTTAAATTCAGGAAAACGTGCAGATTTTAAGAATGTTCCCCCAATGTTAATAATATTACGTGTACTATGCCTATCGAATTCAATAAATTCACCATCATGAAGTCCTTTATATCCTAATCGCACCCCATAAATTTTAATTCCCTTGTTTAAACAAGTTCTTGTTACAGCACGAATAGCTGCGTTCATTCCTGGCGCATCTCCACCAGAAGTTAATACTCCAATGCATTTCACCATAACTACTCTCCTCTCGCTTTTTTCGTTATTATTTTATCATAAAATGACGTTGTATTCTATACTTTCGAGTACATTCTATATCGTCATTTTGGTTCAGTCAAGCATTATTTCAATGCTTAACGCTTTCAACTTTGAAATAATTGTATTTGCACGAATTTCATCACCTTTTTTTAGAGTATAGACTTTTTTTAATTCATGATAACCATACATGCTTGTAAAAAAAGTGGGTAAATGATTCAATAAACGATAAGATAAAATGGTTAATAGAATTTCATCACGTGACCACGCTGTGATATTTTCTTCACCTAATTCATCCAACAGTAAATAATCAACCTTCAACAACTTATCCATAGCGTATTCATTATCACCAGAAGAAAAACTGGCTTTGAGGTCAATCAGATAAGTTGGAAAATGAATAAATCCAATCTGTTTATCTTTTTTAGCTAAACTATTCATCAAACCAGCCAACAATGTTGTCTTTCCACTTCCCATTGGACCATGTAAGAAAAGTCCTTGTGAAGTGGGTGTCTGTGAATACTTAAGAATATGTCCTAAAGCATTTTGATGATTAGCTGAAAGTTTCGCCGCATTTTCAACAATCTTGAGTGAAGACAAATCTGTCAACATTAAATCTTCACTGACATTGCTCATCACAAAGTGATCAAGAAGTTTTCTCTTCTTTTCCATTTCTTTACCAAAAGGACAACTTTGCAGTTCTAAAACAATTTCACCATCATAATATTTTAATATTTTTTGCATACCAATGGTATCTTTAGGACACTGATTTAAAGATTGACATGACTGACAAACATGAAAATCATCATTATAATCTAAAAATTCTACCCAGTAATCATCCATAACAGATGGATCTAAATGATTCTGTTTTAAAAAAGCTTGAATATTTTGTTCCTTTAATAATGCATACTGGCTTTCTTTTTTTAACTTTTCAATATCATCTTTGACGATCATATCAGATATTTTGATCATAATTGTCCCTCCTTCAATTGATTAAGTAAGTCCATCAGCTCTTGTGATGACACTTGACTTTGTGATGAAGATGATGAAACCTCTTCTTCTTTGGATTGTTCTGGTGTGGATTGATTCATCAATTCACGATAGGCATCCATAGCCGTCTGAATATTCTTACGGGCCCATGAAGCACCAATCGCTTCACAATAACGTTTTGACAAACGATTATTATTCTTACCTAAGACATATTCAATCAAAACATTCACCACAGCAGGTTTTAAACCTAATTGAACCATTAACGTTTCCACAATCATTAAATCATGATAGACAGGTTCTTTGCCGCCCTGTTTATCTTTTAAAAGATCATAGGGTGTTAAGGAATCTAAATATTTCATATGTAAAACAAGTGGTGATGAAGTCTGATCTGATGTTTGAAACTGGATAGGCTGCTTATGATAAACTTCCTGCAGTTGAGATGTTTGAGATACATCAAAATATTTTTGAATTGCCTGCTTCATACGACTGCGATTGATTCCCTGTGATTCCATAGCATCTTTCATAATGCCTGCCAGTGTTAAAGCATCAACATGATAAACATAAGCCAGTTCTGTCGCATAATTCAAATCATCCTGGCTCAGTAAAGAACGATTCACCTGATAATCTGCTAAACTCTGATACAATAAATCATAATCATAATCTATTTTGACATCCTGTGTTGTTTGATGGATCAAATCTTCATTGTATTTTAAAAGACGTGTTTTTTGGGGAGAATGCTGGATAGTAAAAACATCTTGAAATCTTGCTGTAATATCTTCATAACCATCTAGACTTTCTAAAGAAATCTTAAAATATTGCACTGTTTTTTGAAAATCATCTTCAGATAAAGATAACTGTAATAATGAAGATAAAATCTGATTTTTAAAGAATGCTTTTAAAGATAGAGGGGCATAAAGGCGATAAATATATTGGGTTATATCATTTTCATGTTTGACATAGGTTTTCACCAATCCTATTGCTTCTAAACTACGTAAAGCTTTTTCCATATCCATAACACTCATTGACATATAAGATGTTAAACGTGAAAGTGGACAAGGTGCAATAAAACGGCGCATACGTTTTCCTTCCATGACAAGCATCATATACAAATGCATTGCCTCCATGCCAATCAAAGGCTGATACAGATAATATAATGTATCTATTTGTACGTCATCAAGCGGATAACGCATTTCTACACGATATAAATCAGTCACATACAGTTTCATCTTTTAAATCCTTTAATACCCTTTCTATATTTTGATATAACTCTTCAAAACCATAACGATTATCAATGATATAATCTCCCATGTCTTTTTTTCTTTCGATAGATATTTGTTGACTCATTAAATGTTGAGCCTGTGTTTCATCAATATGATTGCGTGCCATCAGACGTTTCATTTGAGTCATTTCATCAACATAAACAACAATGACACTATCACACATTTCATCCATATGCGTTTCATATAATAATGGTACATCTAAAAAGATCAGCGGTTCTTGAGAAGTCTCAATTCCCTCCTGTAATGTTGTTTTCACATAAGGGTGAATAATACTTTCTAATAAAGCTTTCTTTTTGGCATCATGGAAAACAATCTGTCCCAGCTTTTGGCGACTGATATTTCCATTTTCATCTAAACAGTCAAAGTGAGCAATGATCTGATGATAACATCCACTGTTCTTTTCTAAAGCCTGATGTGAAATCTCATCAGCATCCAAAACACAATAACCATGTGTTCTTAAATATTGTGTCACACTGCTTTTTCCCACTGCAATTGACCCCGTAATTCCAATGACTCGACTCATTTTTCACACCCCTTAATAACGTTTCTTTTGACATTGTGGACAAAAATAAGTGCCACGCTGATGAACCATGACTTTTTTAATATCATGATGACAGACTGGACAAACCTTTTGTCCATGAACTTTAAGCTGAACCTGAAACAGACCATGTATACCATTAGCATCAAAGGAATGAATCGTTGTGCCACCCTTTTCAATGGCACTTTGTAATACCATAATCGCAACCTTTCTTAATTCATCCACTCTTTTTCGAGATAAACGAGAAGCTTTGGTACGTGGATCGATATGCATATAAAAACATATCTCATTGGCATAAATATTTCCTATCCCACACATTATGCTTTGATCAAGCAAGGCTGTTTTAATAGGCAAAGAACAATGATGCAAACGTTCATATAAAGCTTCTGTTGTGATTTCAAAAGGTTCTGGACCTAATTTCTTTAAAGGCAACTGTTCACGATAACCATCCAGACTTACCAGTTCCATACGTCCAAACTTTCTTGTATCTATATATCTTAAATCCTGATGCCTATCCATATGAAAAACAACATGTGTATGTTTACTGACAGGCTCATCACTTTCAACAATATGGAATTTTCCTTCCATACGCAAATGAGAAACAAATGCATGATTTTGACATTTAAAAATCAGATATTTTCCAACACGATCAATATCACAAAAGATTTCATGTTGAAGACTTTCGACAAATAATTGTGTATCTCCCTGAATGATACGATCATAATAAACATCAATGCCTAAAATAGGGCGTTCTAAAATAAAATTCTTTAAAGTACGCCTGACGGTTTCTACTTCTGGTAATTCTGGCATATAATCCTTATTTTAAATCATACCAGTTGGTCGCATAAGTTCCATCTACTTTTAATGGAACTTCCATTTGGAAGGCATTTTCCATAGCTGATTTGATAATCGTCATCATTTCATCCAATTCTTCTTTATAAACATCAAAAATCAATTCATCGTGTACCTGTAAAATCATTTGTGATTTCATTTTCTTTTCTTTCATTAAACGATCTACCTGAATCATCGCAAGTTTTAAAATATCAGCACCGCTTCCCTGAATTGGAGAATTCATCGCAAAACGTTTTGCCTGTTCACGCACCATAAAATTCTTATCATTAATAGTTGGAATATAACGTTTACGATTCAATACCGTAGATACATAACCATTATGTTTACAGTCTTCTACAACACGATGCATATATTGTTGAATTTCAGGATATTCTTCAAAATAACGACGAATGAATTCTTTAGCTTCAGATAATGTCACACCAATCTGTTTAGATAAACGGAATTCTCCCATACCATAAATGATTCCAAAGTTAACGGCTTTGGCCTGACGACGCATTTGTGGTGTGACATCCTCATCTTTGACTTTAAAAACCAGTGCCGCTGTATGTGTATGGATATCTTTATTTTGATGGAAAGCGTCAATCAATGATATCACTTGAGCCAAATGTGCTAAAATACGCAATTCAATCTGTGAATAATCAAAAGATATTAAATAATCATGACTCGCTACAAAAGCCTGTCGAATCAGTTTTCCTTCTTCTTGGCGAACAGGAATATTTTGCAAGTTAGGATCAATAGATGATAAACGTCCTGTCTGTGTTAAAGCCTGATTAAAAATGGTATGAATTTTACCATCAGGAAAGACTTGTTCCTGTAATCCTTTGACATATGTAGATGATAACTTTGTCAACATACGATATTGTTGAATCAAAGGCACAATTGGATGTAAGTCTTCAATTTTTTCTAAGATATCCTGTGATGTAGAATATCCACTCTTTGTTTTTTTACCATTCGGTAAACCTAATTTATGAAATAAAATATCACCTAACTGTTTAGGAGAAGCGATATTGAATTTTTCACCAGCCAGCATATAAATATCTTCTTCAATTTCTTTAATCTGCTGATCAAAATTCTGTTCCAGTTTCTTCAAGACATCAACATCTATCTTAGCTCCAACATATTCCATTTGAGCCAAAATATAAGTCACTGGTAATTCTAGATTCTGATACAAATCATACTGTTCTTCCTGTTTTAGTTTTTCAATGGCCTGATCTTTTAAATCATAGATAGCCTTCGCTTTAGAAATAGTATGTTTGGCTAATAAATCTAATTCAGGAATATGTTTCTTTGTATTCTTTCCAAAAACCTCTTCTTCATATTGTAGAGATGTATAACCATAATAATCTCCAATATATTTCATTTCATCTTTTAAACTTGGATTTAAAATATAAGAGGCTAATTGTAAATCAAAGTCCATACCTTTGATTTCAATGCCATTCCATTTGGCTGATAAAATTTGAGCTTTGATATTATAACTGTATTTATGATAATGTTCATCTTTTAAATAGTCTAAAAACTGCTGATCTTTGAGAGCATCTTCAAAAGTAATGAAATAAGCCTGATGTGCATTATATAAAGCATATCCTAAAACAATGGATTTATGATAGTTTTGATCATAAATAGCCCCTAAAACACTACTGTCTTCTTGAATCGGTGGCATTTTTTGAACAACTTCATATTGAAAATCTGTTTTTGATGTTGGACGTGATTCAACAGAAATCTTTTTCAATAATGAATTCATATCATAATGTGTATAAAAAGCCTTGAGCTTTTCAAAATCATATCCATCATAACGGGCCTGATTTAAATCCAATGTCACAGGAACATCCCTTAAAATCGTAGCTATTTTCTTAGACTGAAGTCCAATATCAATATTTTCACGAATCTTTTCACCCATTTTTCCTTTGATTTCATGCATATGTTCCTTTAAGTTTTCAATCGTTCCATACTCATGAAGCAATTTTAAAGCTGTTTTTTCACCTACACCTTTAATTCCAGGAATATTATCAGCACTATCTCCCATAAGTCCTAGAAAATCACGAATCTGATCAGGAACCAACCCATATTTTTCCTGAATCGTTTCAGGTGTATAAACATCAAGCTGAGTGACACCTTTCACAGTACGATAAACTGTTGTCTGCTTAGAAACAAGCTGAAAAGCATCTTTATCTCCTGTAAAAATAGACACGCTTAAACCTTGTTCTTCCCCTAGCCTTGATAATGTGCCAATTAAATCATCACCTTCATATCCCTCTAATTCATAATAAGGAATAGAATAAGCATCTAGAAATTCTCTGACCATCGCAAACTGACATTTTAATTCATCAGGCGTCTCTTTTCTTGTGGCTTTGTATTGTTCCAATAAATCATTTCTAAATGTCTTTTTACCATAATCAAATGCCACAACAATATAAGCACTTTCACGTTCTAATATCTTTTGTAACATATTCGCAAAGCTAAAGACTGCATTGGTTGGTATCCCATCTTTATTCACCATTAAATTTCCCATTGATGCTGTTGCATAATAAGCTTTAAATAACAATGAATTTCCATCAATCAAAATTAATTCTTCCATATCTATTCAACAACCCTTGCCTTATCCACAATCAAAGATAATTTATCTTTCATATCTACTTTTCCCTGAATAAGACAAATATTTCCTTTCTTTAACATCATTCCTATGTTTTTATAACTTGAAGCAAAGACAACACCATCCATACTACCTGTTTCATCCATTGCTTCAATAAAACACATTTCCTGACCTTTACGATCAGTAATATTTTTAACACGTTGTAACTGCACAACCACATTGACTGTCTTTTGGATATATTCATCCAAATCAGCCACATTAACATAAGCTGTCTGAATCTTTTGTTTCATCAGTTCAATAGGATGCATCGATAAATACACACCTAATACAGCTTTTTCTCTTGCGAGTTTTTCTTCCTGCTGATCTTTATAAATCGTTAAAACTGGTTTTTCATCAATCCCCAGATTTTCTTTTAAATGTCCATAATCCCTAATTGCATCCAGATTCTTTAAAATGGTTTGACGTGACATTCCAAACTCATCCAAAGCCCCTGCATCAACCAATGATTCTAACATTTTTTTAGATAAATGTGAATTTTCCATACGCATCATAAAATCATAAATATCTAAAAATAATCCTTTTTCACGTTCTTCAACGATAGCTTTATAACCCGCATATCCAACATTTTTAATGGCTAATAAAGAATAGCGAATATGCCCATCTTCCACCATAAAACGAGCCTGAGAATAATTGACTGACGGTGGTAAAATCTGGACATGATAAGCTTTACACTCCTGAATACAATGCACCTTTGTATTTTCACTTGATAATTCATTAGATAAGATCGATGCAAAAAAGTATAGTGGATAATTGGCTTTTAAATATGCCAACTGATAAGCCACGTATCCATAAGCCACACTATGTGACTTATTAAATCCATAATCGGCAAACTTTTCAATCAGGCCAAAAACTTCAATAGCTTTTTCTTGAGTGAAACCATGATCTAAACAACCTTGAATAAATTCTTCTTTCATGGACTGCATCAGCTGTGTTTCTTTTTTAGATGTTGCCTTTCTCAGTATATCAGCTTTCATAAGTGAAAAACCTGCCATTTTTTGGGCAACCTGCATCATTTGTTCCTGATAAACCATGATGCCATAAGTCGATTTTAAAATAGGTTCTAACTCCTTTAAAGGATATGTAATCTTTTCTTGATGACTGCGACGTTTTAAATAAGTCGGAATATTTTCCATAGGTCCTGGTCTAAACAAGGCAATGGCTGCCACAATATCATCAAAACAGTAAGGTTTCATCTGTCTTAACAAATGACGCATCCCATAAGATTCTAACTGAAAGACACCAAAAGTATCTGCTTTGGAAATCAGACGATATGTCTTTTCATCATCTAATGGCAATTGATTCAATGCAATAGAAACCCCTTCATTGTGTTCAATATCTTTACAAATATAATCCAGCATTGTGAGATTTTTAAGAGCTAGAAAATCCATTTTCAGAAAACCAGCTGTTTCAATATAATCTTTAGAATATTGACTCATTAATGTTGAAGTTGGCCCTACAACTAATGGCACAACTTCATGTAAAGCACGTCTAGATAAAATAACTCCCGCCGCATGTGTTGATACATTACGTGGTAAATGTTCAATAATACTCGTTGCTCCAACGATTTTTTTAAGACGTGGATCTTGATTGATCAGAGATTGAAACTGAGCAGAAGTCTGATACATCTGCGTAATCGTTTTTTTGTTTTTAGGAGAAGTCGGTATCATCTTGGCAATTAATTCTAATCGTGCAAGTGGAATTCCCATGACTTTTCCCATTTCTTTGATTGCTACACGAGGTCCATAAGTATTAAAAGTGACAATCTGTGCGGCATGATTCTGACCGTATTTATCAATAACATAACGAATCACTTCATCACGACGATCATCCTGAAAATCAATATCAATATCAGGCATAGAAACACGACCAGGATTTAAAAAACGCTCAAACAACAAATCATAACGTAATGGATCAATATTGGTAATTCCTAAAACATAGGCAACCAGACTTCCAGCCGCACTCCCTCTTCCAGGTCCGACTTGAATTTTATGCACTTTTGCCCAGCGAACATAATCCCAGACAATTAAAAAATAATCATCAAATCCCATTTCATGAATCACATTCAATTCATATTGTAGACGTTTTTTATAAGTGACAGGAATGTCCTGATGACCAAAGCGTTTCTTTAATCCAACCTTACATAAACTTCTTAAATAATCAACAGCTTTTCCCTGATGTGGAACAGGATATGTTGGTAAATATTTTTCATGTAAAGGCACTGTCGCTTTACATGTCACTAACACTTTTCTTGTTTCTTCAATAATCTCTGATGAAAATAACTGTTCCATTTCAGCTTCACTTTTTAAATATTTTTCTTGCGTCAATGGCTCATATTGCACATCTAAGACCGTTCCACTTAAAGAAGCCTGCATCAAATCAACAGCCAAAGCATCCTGTTTTTTTAAATAGCGCACTTCATTAGAACAAATCACTTTGACTTTAACATAACGAGCCAAAGATATGATTCTTTGATTGCGTTGTTCCTGAAATTTTAAACGATGATTTTGTAACATGATATAATAATGATCATGAAAAAGTTCTTGAAATAAACGCATATATTTAATCGCTTCATCTTCCATTTCCTTTGCGACATGACGTTCAATAATGCCATCTTCCAAACCAGAAATGATATAAAGATGTTCATGATACAAAGCCAGTTTATTTAAGGCAATGGCACGATCTTGACTTAAATTAATCTCACAGCAGATTTGAACCAGATCAAAATAACCATGGTCATCAATAGCTAAAAGAATAAACGGATATATATTCCCATCAATCAAGACACTGGCTTCCATGCCCAAAATAGGTTTAATATTATTTTTTAAACATGTTTCACTAAATTCTATTGTCGCAAACATATTATTTTTATCTGTTAAGGCTAAGGCATCTAAATGTTTCTCTTTTGCAGCCATAACCAAATCTTCAATTAAAATTGTACTTTGCTGAAAACTATAACCACTATAAATCTGCAAATGACCAAACATCATAACCGCCTCCTTTATGCTACATTATAACAAAAAAAATCATTATAAGATACAATGAAACGAGAAAAGAATTAACATAATCGCAATATACAGACAAAACACAACATAAATCAAATCTAAAAAATAAAAACTTTCAATACTTAAAACCCATAAACGATAAAAATATAAACCAATTAAATAAAAATGATATTGAAGTTGTATAACTTTAAACCATCTTTGATTAATTATAATAATGATACTCAACAAAACAGCTAAAAAATGAAATGGAATCATCCATTGAAAACATACCAGTTGTAATATTAAAAGAATTCCACATAACAGTTGCATTTTTTTCATTCTACGTATCATCATAGACATCACCTAATCTATCATATGTAGACAACAACTAAAAAAGACAAAAAAAGTAGAACATTGTTTTGTTCTACTGAGCTTGTTTTAATGCTTTTGCAAGTTGATCTGGACAAGATGTTGATTTCGCACCACAGCGAATACCTTCTAATCTGGTAATCGCTTCTTCTTTACTCATCCCTTCAACAAGTCTGGCTACTCCCTGTGTATTTCCTGAACAGCCACCAATAAATTTCACATGTGTTACTTTACCATCTTCAATATCAAAATCAATACGTGATGAACATGTTCCTTTGGTTTTATAACTTTGCATACTTTTCCTCCTATTTCAATCTTGATTTTTCTATTACATAAATATTTTCATTGTCTTTTAAACCATCTGACATTCTGATTTGACCATCTTCTAATAGCCAGATTGCTTCTACACCATCCAATGAATTGATCAGTTTCAATCCATCTTCATAACTCATCAAGAAAACAGCTGAACTCAAGAAATCAGCCAAGCCACTATCTTCTGTAATGATACTGACACTTCTAAAATAAACAGCTGGATATAAAGTATCCGGATCAATCAAATGATGATATCTGATGCCATTATCATCCTGATAGAATCTTTGATAGTCTCCACTTGTGACAATTGATTCTCCCTGAACAACTAAAACAGCTTCATTTTCACTGTCAGGATCATCCACACTTGCTGAATAATTACCATCTTGAGGTGATTCAATACCGACGCAGAATTTATCGGCACATTCATCAAGATAAAAATCGCCTTCTTTTTGAATTTTTCTTTGACCATGGCTGGCCACATTGCCACCACCACTCAATAAGAAATTATCAACACCTTTTTCAATCAGACCATCTTTAATCAATTCAATCGCATAACCCTTAGCAGTGGCTCCTACATCAATTGAAACTTCTGGATCATCAATATAGACAGTCTTTTGCTTTTCATCAATTTGAATACTATCAATACTTGTATGTAAATTAGCTTTTTCTAATTCTTCGCTATCTGGCACTTCACCAACACCACCATTAGCTTCAGCCTTATCACGGTAATCATGCCAAATATTAATGACACTTCCAAAAGCGACATTCACTTTAGAAGAAATCGTTTTATTTCTTTCAATACTTAGTGTCAATAAATCAATTAACGGCTGATCAACCGCAATGGCCTTTTGACCTGCATTATCATTAATTGTTTTGAGATTATTCATATTATCATATGTATTATACTTGTCAAACAGATGATCATAATAATTCAACTGTTCTTCAATATAATCACATTGTTCATTAAATTCTTCTTCATTATTGGCATAAGACATATAAGTCGTAATGGTATCAAATGGTCCCGTAAAATGATGACTCATTAATTCATATTTTTTTTCACATCCAACGACCAAACTCATCATTGATAAAGCCAATAAGCTTAATATTCCTTTTTTCAATTTCATCACCAGTGTTCATTATAGCAATAAACATAAAAAAAAACCACAAAAAAAGTCATGATTTTTATTTCATGACTTTTCCTTCATTTTACTGTAAAGTTTCTCCAGCTTCTGCCATCGCAGCTTGAATATCATCAATAACGATTGTACATCCAGCAGCTAAATCAGAACCAGTATTTGCAGCTTTTCCACCATGGAAATCCATAGTTTCAACATTAGCAACTTCTTCTAATGTTTTTCCATTAGCCCATACTTTATATGCATCAATTTGTTCATTCCATTCTTTACCGATTGGAGATTTACCTTTCATACCATATTTTTCTTTCTTTTCATATTTAGATAAAAGATTATCTCCTGTTGCTTCTGTATCTTGTTGTGCACAATCTACCCAAGACCAAACGATTTTACCATCTTTATCTACTGCAACAGAAGCAGTTGTTGTGTTAACTTTTCCATCAGAAATAGTTGTAACTTCTCCAGCTCCCATTTTATCTGCACTAACATCTGTCATATTTTCTCCAGCTTTAGCAACTGCAGCTTGAATATCATCAATAACGATTGTACATCCAGCAGCTAATTCAGAACCAGTTTTTGCAGCTTTTCCACCATGGAAATCCATAGTTTCAACATTAGCAATTTCTTCTAATGTTTTTCCAGTAGCCCATACTTTATATGCATCGATTTGTTCATTCCATTCTTTACCGATTGGAGATTTACCTTTCATACCATATTTTTCTTTCTTTTCATATTTAGATAAAAGATTATCTCCTGTTGCTTCTGTATCTTGTTGTGCACAGTCAACATCGATATAGTTTACTTTACCGTCTTTATCTAATCCGACAGTAGCCATAGTAGTATTTACCTTTCCATCAGAAATAGTAGTTACCATACCAAATCCTGCTTTTGCATATTTAGCGCCTTCTTCCCCGCTAGTAGTTGTTTCGTTTTTCTTACCGCATCCAACTAAAACAGTAGCCACTAAAGCAGATGCAGCTAAAACTTTTAATAATTTGTTCATAAAAAAATTCTCCTTCCCATTCCTTTTTTGAACTACATATATTATATCTTGAAAGCGTTTATATATCAAGTTTTTTTCGCTGTTTTCCCACTTATTTTTAGGTTCAAAACAAACAGAAAATACAAATTATTTTGAATTCATCAATGTTTTGTGAAAAAATTCATAAGAAAAAAAGAATAAATTCTTTTTAAAATTTATTCTCATTTTCGTTGATACACTTTTCTATTCTTGATTGTACCATACTTGCAACTTCTGTACTGCTCATATCTTTATATTCATCATAATAAATAGGTGTTAAATAATGAATCTGAGCATCTACTTTTTCAATAGAGTTATTATCAAACACCTTATAACAATCAATTAATGCGACTGGCACAATTGGTTTTTTTGCATCCATAACAGATTTAAAAGTTCCACCTTTAAATTCAAGCATTTTGTTTTGTTGACGACATCTTGTTCCCTCAGGGAAGATGACATAGCTTGTACCAGCAGCCATATCTTTTGAAGCTTGTCTAATGACTTTGACTGAAGCACGAATATTTTCACGATCAATGGCTAAAGCATCAACCATATGTAATACATTTTTTAATACAAAGACATGCATCAACTCTTTTTTTACAATAAACTTAAATGGTTTATCATGTGTTCCAAATAAAATCAAGGCATCAAATAATCCCTGATGATTAGGAGCCATTAAATACCCCTGTTCTTCAGGTAAATTCTCTTTGCCATAACAATGAATCTGAACTCTTGATTTTTGATTGACTTTTCTAACCAATTCTTGAATAAAATAGAATCTTTGTGCAAAACTGATGTTCTCTTTATTTTTATTATAACGATGAATAGTTAATAACCATCCAGGTATTCTGTATAATAATCTAAAGATTAAAAATATAATTCTTTTCATTGGGCACCTCTTTGATAAATTTCCAAATCAAATGTTTCAAATGGTTTGACTTCCTTTAAAACAAAACCATAGCCATCAAAATCCGGAAAATAAGTTTCTCCATCATGTGTTCCTTTAATTCTAGAAATCAACAATTGGTCAACATAAGGTAAAGACTGCTTATAGATGGAAGCCCCACCAGAAATAAATAAATCTTTTCCACTCTCTTTATATTCCTGAATCACTTCTTCTAATGATGTTCTCACTTCTACACGATCATCTTCAAATGGTTCAAAGCTCACAACAATAGTATGACGATGAGGTAGTGGTCTACCAATAGCCTGATATGTTGTATAACCCATTAAAATAGTCTGATGAATGGTTGTTTCTTTAAAATGCTTTAAATCTTCTTTGTTGTTCCATGGCATTCCATTTGATGAATCTTTCTTTCCAATCAAACGATTATCATCCATAGCCACAATAATACTAATCATTAGACACTCACCTTCCCATATAATCTTCCATGACTTTGATAATTTTCAATATGTATATCATCAATTGTAAAATCAAATAAAGACTTCACTTCAGGATTTAACTTTAATTGACATAATGGAAGTGGTGTTCTAGAAATTTGTTCTTTCACAACATCAAAATGATCTTTATAAATATGGGCATCCCCAATGGTATGAATAAATTCTTTGGCTTCATATCCACACACCTGCGCTAACATTGCTGTCATTAAAGCATAAGATGCAATATTAAAAGGAACACCTAAAAATGTATCAGCACTTCTTTGATATAACTGACAAGATAAAAATTTGCGATCAGCTGACACATAAAACTGTAAAAAAGCATGACATGGTGGTAAAGCCATCTGATCAACTTCTACAGGATTCCATGCACTGACAATATGTCTTCTTGAAAAAGGATTGTTTTTTAAAGAATCAATTAAATTCTGTAATTGATCAATACCTTGTTCATTAAAATTACGCCATTGTCTTCCATAAACAGGCCCTAGTTCTCCATATTTCACAACAAATGGATCATCAGCAGGCAGTTCTTTTATTTTCGCAACAAATTCTTCTAAACTTTCACCATGAAAATCTTTGGATTTCTTAAAATTTTCATAAGGCCATTCATTCCATATTTTGACATTTCTATCAACTAAATACTTAATATTTGTATCTCCCTTAATAAACCATAAAAGCTCTTCTGCAATAGGTCTTAAAAACATCTTTTTTGTTGTCATCAAAGGAAAACCTTCACGTAAATCATAACGTGTCTGATAACCAAAAACACTACGTGTTCCCGTTCCAGTACGATCATCACGATCTTCCCCATGTTCTAATATATAACGACACATATCTAAATACTGTTTCACATTTTTCACCTCTTGCTTATTATAGCGAATAAAGAAACAAAAGTCATTATTTTTGTATTGCATAAATAGAAATGATATTGATAAAGTCTATTATTTTTAACCAGACTTCAATATATCGTTTATTGCACGAAAAATTCTTTTATACACATATAGCCTTGGTATCTTTTATAAAATATTTCTTTGTAAGCATATATAAAAGTAGACTCATTAATATCAATGCTCATAAAAAAAGAGATACTCAAATATATTTGAAAATCTCATTTTTAAATCGTATGTGATTATTTAATCATCGTCGTCATCGTCATCATCATGGTGTGAACATTGTATACGATAGCGCTCCATCATTTCTTTAAATATTTCCCCATTTGATGGTGGTGTATACGTCACAGCATTCGCTCCTGCTGCAATGACTTCTCTAATTGTTTCTTCATTTGGTCCACCTGTTGCGATAATTGGAAAATCTCGATCAATCTTACGTAATGCTTTAATAATTTCTACTGTCTTTTTACCACCTGATACATTAATGATACTTGCTCCTGAATGTAACATTCTTTCTTCTAATGGTTCATCAGTCGAAACAACTGTTAAAACAATAGGAATATCAATAATCTGAGATAGCTCCTGTACAAATTTTGTCTTAGTCGGTGCATTTAAAACAACAGCTGTAGCCCCATGCAATTCAGCATCTAAAGCGATTTTATTCACTCTTGGTCCTGATGTTGTTCCTCCACCCACTCCAGCAAAAACAGGTTTTTGTGCCACTTCAATAATAGCATTTGTAATCTGCATTGTAGGGGTAAATGGATAAACAGCTATCACGGCATCAGCATTGCAATTTGAAATAACTGCCACATCAGTAGAAAACACTAAAGATTTAATCCTTTTCCCATTAATTGTGATTCCCGATACATCATATATACATTGAGGAACTTTGACAATATGTCTTAACTTAGAATCAACAGTAGGTGTTATTTTTTCCATGAATCATCACCTCTATATTATTATATATTATATTTATGAATTCACTGTGAAGAAATGAAATAAAGCTCCTAATAAATTAGCTTCATTTTGATATTGACATGTGAAAACGGTTGGACGAACTTTCGCATGTGTAAAAGTCTTAAAGATTACATCTAAACGTTGGTTCACTTCATCAAGTAAATCACTTCTTGCACTAATACCGCCACCAATGACTATTTTTTGAGGGTCATAGGCATATTGTAAATTATAAATACCATTAGCTAAAATATAATAATATTGATCAACATATTTTTCATAAATAGGATCATCATGATAATGATCAAAGATGTCCTGACCATTTAATGAGGAAGCATCAATTCCTTTTGCCTTTGCGACATTTTTCACAACAGCAACTGTTGATCCCATTTCAGACCATGTATGCATTTCATGCGTATCAAAGTCAAATTGAGCAATCATATAACCAAACTCTCCACCATGTAAATGTACCCCTTTGTGAATACGGCGATTTTTGACAACGGCACCACCAATACCTGTTCCACTGACAATAAAGCAACAATCATCAACATCACTGGCAGCCCCTTTCCAGACTTCAGCCAATGCCGCACAATTGGCATCATTTTCCATTTCGACACGAACATGTAAACGACTTTCTAAATCTTCTTTAATATGTGGTCCATGAATATAATCAATAGCACTAGAACCACCAATAATTCCCTTTTCACTATCTACTGCACCTGGCATACTTAAAGCAACACCTTCTAAATTATCTTCATGAAAGAAAGCATCAACGATAACCTGGTACATCTCTTCTATTGTTGGAGGAACTTTGACTTTCTTTGTTTCATAAATTGTTCCTTCTTCATCTAATATCCCCATTTTAATGGCTGTCCCACCAACATCTACACATAAATATTTTTTCATTTCATTCACCTTTCTTATTCTTTTTACACTTTATTATACCATTAAATAAACTTCCCTGTGAATAACCAAACCAGAAATATCTTTACAGAAATGATAAAAAAATTATAGCTTATCAATGACTATAATTCTTTTAATTTCAATATTATTTTTGTACATATCTCTTCTAATGTTCCATCATTATCAACATGATAATCACAGGCCTTTAAATAAAGAGGATGTCTTTTTTGATAGAGCTCATAAAGTCTTTGAGCCCCATCTTTCAATAAAGGACGTGATGAAGTGTCTATATCTTCTAATATCAAGGGGATGGGTCTATCAACATAGATAATATAACCATTTTGACGAAGCGCCTTGATATTATCGCATCTTTCAACGACACCTCCACCCGTTGAAATAATCATGTTTTCCATTTTAGAAACATCCAAACAACATTCTGTTTCTTTTTGTCTAAAATAATCTTCAGATATATCAAACATTTCAGAAATACGCATCTGATATTTATCTTCAATATATATATCCATATCAATCCAATTCATTTTTAACTGATCTTTTAACAAACGTGCAATTGTCGTTTTCCCACATCCCATCATACCAATCAAGATAATATTTTTTTTACTTTTTAACATAATTTCCTAATACTCTCATTGTTTTGGTATGAGCTTTCATATCTTCCAAAGCCTGTATCATCGCCACATCTTTTAAACTTCCTTCTAAATCTACATAGAAATAATATTCCCAAGGTGTTTCTAATAATGGGCGTGATTCAATACGTAACATATTAATCGCATAATCATAAATAATCTTCATGACCTGATATAATGTGCCAACTTGATGTGGTAAGGTAAAAACAATACTGATACATGAAGCATCTTCTACAACTTCTAATTGTTTCCCAAAAATAATAAAACGAGTGGCATTGTTTTGAATATTTTGAATATTATCTTGAAGAATATCTAAATCATATAATTGAGCTGCCTGAGAAGAGGCAATAGCTCCAATATGAGGATTCTGTAATGTTGAGACATACTTGGCTGCCATTGCTGTATTTTCATATTCGTGAGGTTGAATATGATGTTTTTCTAAAAACAGAGATGTCTGTAATAAACCTTGAGGATGTGAATAAACCTCTTGAATATTTTCAAGCTTAGACCCTTTGATGCCTAATAAATGTTGTGAAACAGAAAGACTTTGTTCACCAACAATATAAAATCCATAATCTCTAATCGCATCATAATTATCATTAATAGCTCCAGTAGATGAATTTTCTAAAGGAACAATACCATAATCTATTTCATCACGTTTTAAAGCTTCAAAAACATCTTTAAAATGCGTATATTGTTGTCTTTTGGTTTGTTTACCAAAATAAGTATCTAATGCTTTTTGTGAAAAAGAACCTGGTACACCCTGAAATCCAACTGTAATATTATTGATCTTAGGCAAAGCATAAGTCAAGGTTTGAGGATGCGGTAAAAATGTTGTCTGATATGACTTTGAAATATTCATCATAGATGTCAGAAACAGTTTTGCATAAGAATGAAGATCTTCTGACTGGATACGTGAAACATTGTTTTGAATGACCTGAGCTTCGCGTTCACTTTGGAAAATCTCCATATGATGAGCCATCTTATACGTCACAACATCTTTTGCTACTTTCATTCTTCGTTCAAATAAAGCCATCATCTGTTCATCTATTTCATCAATTTCCTGACGACATTGTTTTAAATCCTTCATAATTATCCCAGCATATCCAAAATACCTAAAGCAGCCATGGATTCAACAACGACCACTGCTCTTGGTACAATACATGGATCATGTCTTCCTTTCACTTGAATTTGTGTATTTGTTTGTGTTTGTACATTGACTGTTTCCTGTATTTGTGAAATAGATGGTGTCGGTTTGATACCAACCTGAAAAACAATCGGCATTCCATTTGTGATACCTCCCGTGACTCCACCATTATGATTGGTTTTTGTTTTCACTTGTCCCTCTTGATAATAGTAAGCATCATTCGCTTCATGACCATACATTTCATTGATATTTCTTTGACCAAAGCTGACACTTTTTACCGCTGGTATACTAAAGAGTAATGGCGATAAATGAGATTCAATAGAATCAAAGAATGGATTGCCTATTCCTGCTGGAACATTTATAATCGCACATTCAACAATTCCCCCAACTGAATCTTGTTGAATTCGTGCAGATTCAATGACTTCCTGCATTTGCAAAAAAACATCTTCATCAAGAGTGGGATACATTTTTGATGATAATTGTTCTAATAATGTTTCATCAATATCTACTGGAAAAGGTTGATCTTGAATATGATGAATACTTTGAATATGTGCCCCAACAATAATTCCTTTTTCTTTTAAAATTTGTCTGGCAATACTTCCAGCAAAAACAAGGGGAGCCGTCAGACGTCCTGAAAAATGTCCACCACCACGCACATCATTGAAACCATGATATTTCATATAGGCTGGATAATCGCTATGTCCTGGGCGCATGCAGGCTTTTAGCTCACTATAATCTTTAGAATGCTGATTCTGATTATAAATCATGGCACATAAAGGCGCTCCTGTTGTGACTCCATCTACAAGTCCACTGACAATATGTACCTCATCTTTTTCCTGTCGAGGTGTTGACATTTTATTTTGCCCCGGTGCACGACGTTTCATATACCAGCGAATCTGTTCCATATCCAGGCAAATACCTGCTGGCAAGTTCCCCATCACAATACCAATGGCTTCTCCATGACTTTCACCAAACAGTGATAATTCAATATGACTACCCCAATTCGCACTCATGAAAGTCACCTCCTAACGACTGAAAATCCTGCCAGAAATCTGGATAAGACTTGTCCACACATTGTTCATCATCAATGACAACGGGCTGATCACACACACTTGATGCGATAGCTTCCATCATCGCCATACGATGATCATGATAAGATGAAACATGTCCACCCTGTAATGAAGCAACGCCTTGAATTTCCATAGCGTCTTCAAATTCCTTGGCCTGTCCTCCCAGTTGATTAATCACTTCGACTGTTGCTTTGAGACGATCACATTCTTTGATACGTAAACGACTAATGTTTTCAATTCTGGAAGTCCCTTCACTAACAGCACAAGCTAAAGCCATCACGGGAATAATATCTGGACATTGTGAACCATCAATTGTGATTGCATGCATCTTTTGACAAGACATCCTGTCTCCTTGAGCTGTTCTTTCAAATTGACAACCCATTTGTTTCAACAGTTCAATGACAACCTTATCACCCTGATAAGAATCAATATTCAAATCTTGAAGAAGCACATCATTATGCAAAGCTCCTGCTACCAGATAAAAGGCCGCCTGAGAAAAATCAGCCTCAACACGATAATCACATGCCTGATACTGTTGTCCTCCACGAATGATAAATTCACGATAATCATGATTTTCAATGTGAATACCGTATTTTTCTAACATTTGTAATGTGAGATCGACATAACCTTTTGACTGCATTGGAGAAGTGATCACAATACGTGAATCTTCATCCATTAATGGTAACGCAAACAATAAACCACTTAAAAACTGTGATGATACATCACCTGGTATTTCAAATTCTCCTCCATGCATTCTTCCTCTGATATATAAATCTAAAACATTTTCTCTATATAAATATGATATCCCCTGTTGTTCAAAAATATCATAATAAACCTGCATTGGTCTTTTCCCCAGTCTTCCTTCACCTATATAATGCAGATTACTTTCACAGACAAGTGAGATAGGAATCATAAATCTTAAAGTTGACCCTGATTCAAAACAATTGATTTCACATTGATTTCTCATAAAAGTTGTTGTTCCATCAATTTCTAAATAATCATCATATTCAAAAATCATTGTTCCTAAGCTTTTCATAGCCCCAATAGTTGCACGAATATCTTGAGAATATTCTATATTGGTAATGACACTTCTACCACGTGATAATGATGCACATATAATAGCACGATGTGCCAGGCTCTTTGATGGTGGAACACAGACTGTCCCTGATAATTGTTTAGGTGTTATACTGATTGCCATATTAGACCTCCCTACTTTCATCTATAAATGATAAATCACTTGGATAAATAAAGCAATCACCAATCTTCTTTAATAAAACAAAAGATAGTTTCTGATTGATATTCTTTTTATCTAAAGCCATAGCTTTTTTTAATTCTTCAGTAGGAATATGAGCTATGTAAGGCAAATGATATAAGTCTAATGCTTTTTTAATTTGATCCACTGTTCCTTTTTGGGTTAATCCTTTCTTTTCAGCAATAAGGCTAAGTTGAACCATTCCAATACTAATAGCTTCCCCATGTGAATACTTTTCATAATGATAATACTGTTCAATAGCATGACCTAATGTATGACCAAAATTAAGAGCTAAACGATCTCCAAAATCTAATAAATCTTTTTCCACAACAATACGTTTTAAATCAACACAACGATAAATAATCTCATCAATATCCTGATATAGATCATCAAAAGATGTATAGGAAAGCAATTGTTGAAAGAGTGATTGATCAAAAATACAACCATATTTAATCACTTCACCCATACCATCATTGATATATCTTTGATCCAGTGTCTTTAATGTCAGTGGATCAATAAAGACAGCCCCAGGATGTTTAAAAGCACCAACCAGATTCTTACCCTCAGGTAAATCAACAGCGACTTTCCCACCGACACTGGAATCAACCTGAGCTAAAAGCGATGTTGGAATCTGAATGAATTGCACACCTCTTAAAAATGTACTAGCAACAAAACCTGCTAAATCACCAATCACACCGCCACCTAATGCGATAATAGCATCACTTCTTGTCAAATGAAAAGCAAGTAACTGATGATAAATATCTGGTAAAATATCAAATCTTTTTGATTGTTCTCCATGAGGAATGACAACTTGACCTACACGATAACACTGACTGAGTTGTTGTGTCAGTTTTTGACCATAATGTGAATAAACCTGATCATCAGAAATTATCATGACTTGTTTCCCTTTACATAATGGCTCGATATATTCTAGAATATGATCCAATAATCCTTGTCTGATATATATCTTGTAACTGTCTTTTTGTAAATTGACTTTTAAATCCATCTTTTCACTCCTAAATTTCTTTTCCAACAATATGGGCAATTTCTCCAACCTGTTTCAATAATTTTGTATATTTTTCTGGTTTTAATGACTGTGGTCCATCACATAAGGCATGTTCTGGATCATTATGCACTTCTATCATCAATCCATCACATCCTGCAGCAACTGCTGCCTTAGCCATTGGCTCTACCAGCCACCATTTTCCTCCTGCATGTGATGGGTCTATAATGATTGGCAAGTGTGTCAATCTTTTGATAACAGGTATCGCCTGTAAATCTAATGTATTTCTTGTGTAGGTTTCATATGTTCTGACACCTCTTTCACATAGAATGACATTGGGATTTCCACTGGCCATGATATATTCTGCACTCATGATCCATTCTTCATATGTTGCACTTAATCCACGTTTTAATAAGATTGGCTTTGTACATCT
>NZ_NFHI01000016.1:0-46791 GCF_002159255.1 Massilimicrobiota sp. An80 | reverse complement strand
GCTCTGTAGTATACCACCTCTCTTATAGGATACTATAAAAACGATTGGAGGGAAATGATTTTAATAAAATGTTTGTGTCCGACCGACAAAGGCGGACGGAAATGGAGGGAAATATGAAATCACATAAACATATGCAAGTACTCGTTTTAGCTTCATTATTAATTGCTGTAGGAACAGTCATTCCTATGTTAATGCCTAAAATTATTGTTGGACCAATGTCTTTTACCTTAGCTTCACATGTTGCGGTCATGATAGCCATCTTTATTAGTCCAGCTGTAGCCATTGCTGTTGCTTTAGGAACAACACTTGGTTTCTTTATGGCAGGTTTCCCATTTGTTGTTGTCATGAGAGCTCTTACTCATGTCATTTGGGCTTATTTAGGTGCAAAATATGCGCAAAAGAATCCACAAATTTTTGAAAAACCAATCAAAACATTACAGTTTAATATTGTGATTGCATTGATTCATGCCATTGGAGAAATGATTATTGTGATTCCTTTCTATTATGGAAATGGGATGGATATCCAAATGTTCTGTTATATGATTTTTGGTTTAGTAGGCTTAGGAACTATTATTCACAGCTCTATTGATTTTTGTATCACTCTTCCTGTATGGAAGGCTTTAAGTCAAAGCAGAGTTATCACTGGTGTTTCACAAGTGAAGAAAATCAATCTCATTAAAAACGCATAAAAATAACCATATAATCATTGAAGGTTATATGCTTTTAATTTATTAAGAATATCTTGTTTTGTAATGGATGCCATATTTAATCTTTTGAATAATGTTTTCGCATTTCCATAACCTAGATGAAATAAATCATAGATAGCTAATCTTTTTTGTTTATCACCAATAATATCTAAAGAAATAAATTCTTCCCATGTCAATGACTGACTTTCTTTAGAAAAGCTCACAACATTTTCTAATGCCTGTATAATAGCTTCTTCTCTTGCTTCAGCAATCCCCAATTTCTTTTTCCCAATAGCATCTTTTTTATCTACAAAAGCCTGTTTAACATGAGGAACTCTTTCCATAATCATATTTCGAATGCGCATACCAGGATAATCAGGATCGGTCAAAATAATAACTCCTCTTGTTTTTTCTAATTCCTCAATCAAGTCCAATGTTGCTTCATCTAAAGCTAAACCATGTGTTTCTATTGTATCTGCATCAAATAATTTTTGAATCACTGCTGTGTCTGTTTTTCCTTCTACAACAATCACTTCTTTGATCTTTTTCTTCATTCTTCTTCACCATATTCATTATACTATATTTTTATTATTTTTCATTGTCAATAAAGCACTTTTATCAGTATAATATGATGACAAGGGGTTGATATCATGAAAAAATATAAATATTTGTTATTTGATGTAGATGGAACTTTGTTAGATTTCAACAAAGCAGAAGAACAGGCACTTATCAATACATTTCAAAAATATAATATTGTCCTCACTGAACAGATGAATCAAAGATATGAACAAATCAATAAACAATTATGGAAAGATTTTGAGAATGGACTCATTGATAAAAAAACAATTGTTTATACACGTTTTGTACAGTTATTTCAAGAATTTGGCATTGATGAAGATGGCATTGCTTTTGAAGATGACTATCAGGATGCCTTAGGTGAAGGATATTTTCTTTTACCTCATGCTAGAGATATACTTGAAAAGCTTTATCAAAAATATCCATTATACGTTGTAACAAATGGTGTATCTAAAACTCAATATAGTCGTTTAAAAGGAACACGTATTGATCAGTATTTTCAAGATATTTTTGTATCAGAAGATATTGGTTATCAAAAACCAACTCGAGAATATTTTGATTACTGCTTTAAAAAGATGAAAAACATAGATTTAGATCAAACTTTAATTATTGGCGATTCTCTATCTAGTGATATCCAAGGTGGTATCAATGTAGGTATTGATACTTGCTGGTATAATCCTCATTGCATTGAAGAGCCTCAGGATATGAATATCACCTATATCATTCATGATTTAAGAGAATTGCTGGACTTATTATAGTTGAAGCTTACAGCGTGATGCTGTAAGTTTTTTTATCATCAAATCATCACATCATAATGCCATATAAAAAGTCCTGTATTTCTACAAGACTCATACATTTATTTTAAATTTCTAAAAACATCTAATACATCTTCTGATAGACCATCTGACACAATAACCATATGATCATTCACTTCTACTTTTTTCTTATCATCACCAATTGTCTTTTCACTCATAATACGATTGAATTCATCACCATCTTCATAACGATACACATCAATGTTTCCATTATCTGTTACATAGCGATATCCTTCTACACCACCAACACTTGTTGCATCTAATACATTCTTAGATGAATAAGTAATATTTCCTTCCTTAAGTCCATTTTCAAATCGCGTATACCAATCATCTGTTTGATTCATTGTCGTATTATTGTTGTTGTTTTCATTTTCTGTGACATTTTCAGTTGAACGATTGTTATTTGCTGTATCGTTTGGTGTATCTGTCTGACTGCTACATCCAGTAAAGAATGACATACATAAAAGCAAAACTAAAATTTTCTTCATATTCTAACCTCCACATACATAGCATGGACAAAGATTTTAAGAATATACAGAATTTATAGAAATAATCATATATAGATATTTATTTTCTCTTGTAAATAATCGGTTCATCAAATCCAAATACTTTTTTTTCACGAACTTCCATTGATTCATCAACTTCTAAATAATCTTCACAAAATCTTTCAAATAAATGAAATTTTAATACCGGTGAAAACATACTGTCACTTCCACCTTCCCATACTTTCCCAGTGTAATGATAAATAGCTGGTGTAAATTTTTCTGATACATTTAAATTTTTATAAGATATTTCTTTCATTTCCTGATACGTAAAACTATCTTTATCATATCCATCAGGTAATTCATAAGATGTTAATTGAACATCTTGTCCTTCTTGAGTGAATAAAAACAAATGTGGTGTCGCACGTGTTTGTCCATCCATCGTATAATAACTTTCTTCAACCATAAAAATTCCCTGAAAATCATCTGGAAGATCTGTTATCTTATCATTACAGATCGTATTGACATGACGCGCATATGGATAAGCAATCCCTGCTTTTTCTTTTTGTTCAAATTGTTCCTGATTATCAAAATTTCCTGTTAATACACTCATAAAATGATTTAATTCTTTCATATTGTTTCTCCTTATCTCCTTAATATTTTATCTTTAACTAAAAACATAGCTGTAATACCTGGAACAAAAACACTACCCACAAATGACATCACTATATAAATAATCATTTGTGAACTTCCTATACTACTTATAACACTATATATAAATGAAAATACATAACATATGCATGTTAAATAAAATCCACGTTTGTCATTTCTCAACAGTAGCTCAATTAATCCTATAATAGCAACTATTGCTAAAACAACACTTATCCATCTTGCTTCAACAACATTTATACATGTTGTAAGTGCACAGATGGCTATTGCAACAAGCAACCATATCTTTGTCTTCTTTTCCAAATCTATTATCCTTCTCTTGTGATTTTCTTTAATATGTTGATCATCTGTTGGCGTTCATCATAACTTAATGACTTTAATATTTGTTCATCCCATTCATGAAATAAATCTTGGCTAAAATGAAAAACATTTTCACCTTCCAAAGTCAAACATAATATTTTTGCGCGTTTGTCTTTTTCATTTGGTTTTTGTATTAAAAAACCATTATCTACAAGTTTATTGATTGTACGATTCAGATGACCAGCATCTAATTTTAAAGCCTGTGAGATTTCACTAGGCGAACATGACCCTTTTTTACCAATATAAATTATGATATATAATTGACCATAACTTACACCTATTTCATTTAATCTCTCACTACAATATTTTGTAAATTGCTTTCTTAAAAGCGTTATATAAAATGCAAATGAATCAGTCATAAATCCCTCCTATTTACTTGACTAAGTCAAATATATACCATTTAATTGACTTAGTCAAGTATTTTATAATATAAAAGACTTACATTGTTAGATATTCATGTAAGTCTTTCCTTTCTTATTCATTCACTTTTTCAAAAGCTTCAGGTATAAGATGTTTATCTTCTTTATTTTTAAAACGATAATAAAGAATTGTTAATAATGAACAAATGATAAATATACCTACAAAAACAATCATTTCTGTTGATATGGATGCATTAGCCATACTAATGACTTTTCTAAATCCATTCACACTATAAGTATAAGGGACAAATGGATGAATCACTTGATAAAAGAGACTTGATGTTTCTAATGGATATGTTCCTGCTGATCCACCAAGATTGATAATCATAAAAATGAGTAGTAAGAATTCTCCAATATACCCAGTTGTAAGTGATAACAACATCACAAGTGACATAAATGCTGCAGAAACAATAATTGCGAAAAGATATGTCATCAATAATTGTTGAGGTTCAAAACCACATATCCACCTCAAACTTGTAATTAAAACGATTGCTGCTAATGTAGAAATACTATACATAACAGAGGCTTTTGATAACCAATATTTGACAGGTGATGAAGCTTGTTTTATACCTTCTCTGATTGGATACATCAATGTCAAAGCCAGTGCAGCAACATATAATGCTACGCTCATCATATAGGGTGCCATCGCATGCCCATTATTTTCTACAACTGAAATTTCTTGATGTGATGTCTCTACAGGAGCTGACATCATATCTAAAGTCTTATCATCGATATCAAGACTTGCTTTTTTTACACCATCAGCTAAACTTTCATCTAAAGTTTCGAGTCCATTTTGTAATGTCTGTAAACCTGAACCCAATGTTTGAGAGCCATCACTTAACTGTTGTGATCCATCTTTGATTTGGGTAGAACCGTCACTTAACTTAGCAGAGCCGCTTATTAATGCATCATTATTTGATACGATTTTTGAAGTTCCTTCATATAATGCTTTTGCTCCTTGATCTAATTGTTGAATGCCATCGATAAGTGCTGGTGTCTGTTTTTGAAGAGCTAATAGCCCATCATTCATTTGTTGACCCCCATCTAGTAACACTTGACTTTGACTATTCAATGTTTCTAAGCCACCATAGACTTGTGTTACACCGTTCATATAAGTTTCAAAACCAGGTTTCAATGTTTCTTCTACTGAATTATTTAAAGATTCTAATCCTGTTTGTACTTTTTGACTTCCTGCTTCTAATTTCTGTGTATTCTCATAAACTTGTGTTAATCCTGAACTTAATTGATTGATTGCTTCTTGATTTCCACTTGTGACAGTTTTTACCAATTCTGTATATGAATAATGCGTTAATAAATATTGAGCAGTTTGATTATCCTTAGCGATAAGATTAGCTTCATCCATGCTCAATGACCTATTCATCCATGTCTGAGCAATGGTTGGATTTGTAGTAAGTATTTGATTTAATAATGTTGTTGCCTGATTCAAAGAATCATTTGCTTGATTTGCTGAAGATATTTTATTCATATTATCAGATGATAAATTATTTTTTAATTGTTGATCCAACTGTGTTAAGCCTTGTAAGACTTGCTTATTTCCATCAACAAGCTGATGAACACCTTGATTGAGGCTATCTATTCCATTATTTAATGCTTCATTGTTTTCAATAAGTTTTTGTGTCCCCTGATAAGTTTGTAAAACACCATCTGTATATTTTTGGAGACCTTCATTCAATGAAGAAGAACCCATTGCAAGCTGTTGAACACCATCATTTAATGGTTTTGTTGAATCATTGAATGTATCTAAACCTGTTTTTAAGGAATAAACGCCATTATGAACAGTCAATACACCATCTGTATAATCTTTTAACCCCTGGCTAAGTGTTTGAACACCATCATCAAATGTTAATGAACTGCTTGCTAAAACTTGAAGATTATCTGAAATAAGTTGATTTCCATCTGTTAATTGTTGCGAACCATCTACTAATTGACTCGTTCCATCCTGTGCTTCTTTCAATCCATCTGTTAATGTTCCCACTTGTTCAAAGATAGTTTTCGCATATGTTTTCGTTACTGTTTGAGAAACTTCTTCTTTTATTTTTTCAATAGCTGAATCATCCATCTTTGAAGCAATATAATTACTTCCTGGATTTGTTATATATTGAAGTTTCATCTTTTGTGGTTGTTGATCTAAAAGCGTCGTTGCATTTTTTGAAAAATCTTCAGGAATACTTATAATCATATAATATTGACCGTTCTTTAAACCATCCTGTGCTTTTCCTTCATCTACACATTGAAAATTCATACTTTGATTCTCTTGCAGACGATCAACCAATTCTTCTCCTACATTCAAAGTTGAATTCCCATAATCAACCGCTTGATCATGGTTGACTACAGCAACTGGTATTTTATCCGTATTTCCGTAAGGATCCCACATTGACCCTAAAAAGATACACGCATATAAACTTGGAATCAAAATGATTGCAACCAGTACAACTTTTATCCAAGTGTGATGAAAAATATTTTTCCATTCTTGCTTAAGCATAAAATTCCTTCTTTCTTTTCATCTTTAGATATTTATTATCCATAGATATATAATATCTATGAAATATTATATAAATTTATACATATTTGTCAACTCTTTTAGATACAAAGTGTTATTTTTCTGTTAAAATAAAAAAGAAGGTGATAAGGATATGAAGATTAGAAAAAGTTTTGAACAGGCTATTTGTATATTACTTTTAATTGGGGCACAGGATAAACCTATTAAAAGTCATGAATTGAGTGAAAAACTACTTGTATCAGATTCTTATCTCAAAAAAATCACCAGACAACTTGTTGTTTCTGGCTTAATTTCATCCATGGCAAATAAACGTGGGGGATTTGTGTTAACCAAATCATTGGATTGCATTTCTTTATTAGATATCTTTGAAGCTATGGAAGGCAAAGAAGCTTTTGTCAAGACAACACATCTGGTAGAAAAGGTTTTTGATTCTCAATTGAGAGTCAAAGAAACTGAAGACTTTATTGTTGATTATTTAAATGCAGCAGAATGGCAATACAAAGAAAAATTAAGAGAAATCACTTTAGCTCAAATTGTGGATGCTGCACATCAAAAGGAATAAGGAGATTATTTTATGAATGCATACATACTTTCTATTTTAAAAGATATTATGGCTATTGATAGTCCTTCTGGTTACACTAAAGAAGTTATTCAATACTGTCAAAAAGAAGCAGAAAATTTAGGCTTTGAAACAAAACTGACAAATAAAGGGAACTTACAGATATTTGTCAAAGGACAAGATGATTATACGATTGGATTTTGTGCCCATGTCGATACATTAGGATTAATGGTGAGAAGTATTAAAGATGATGGGACATTAGCTTTTACTAATGTAGGTGGCCCAATCATCCCAACTTTAGATGGGGAATATTGCCGCATTATCACAAGAGATCATCATATTTATACAGGAACGATTCTTTCTGACTCACCTGCTGCTCATGTTTATAGTGATTCAAAAGAGAAAGAGAGAACTTGTGATACAATGCATGTACGTATTGATGAAATGGTAAAATCAAAAGCAGATGTTCAAAAACTTGGTATTAATAATGGAGATTATATTGCGATTGATCCAAAAACAACAATTACCGATTCTGGTTTCATCAAATCACGCTTTTTAGATGATAAAATGAGCGTTGCTATTTTGTTTGGAATTTTGAAACATCTTTCACAAAATCAGATTCAACCATTACATAATCTTTATTTTATGATTTCAACATTTGAAGAAGTTGGCCATGGAAGCAGTTATGTTGATCAGCTAGTTGATGAATTAATTGCTGTAGATATGGGATGTATTGGAAAAGATTTGTCATGTAGTGAATACGATGTCAGCATTTGTGCTAAAGATTCAGGTGGTCCTTATGATTACGATATCACTTCAACATTTATTAAGCTTGCTAAAGAAAAGAATTTACAATATGCAATAGACATTTATCCATTTTACAGCAGTGATGTTACCGCTGCACTGAGAGGTGGACAAAATATCAAAGGAGCGTTAATTGGCCCTGGTGTTCATGCTTCTCATGGTATGGAAAGGACACATATACAGGCTGTTGAAAACACTTATCAATTGGTTTTAGCCTATATCTGTAAAGAAGAACATGAATAAGAAATTATTATTTGATGTTGACGGGACACTTGTAAGTTATGAAGGTATTGTTCCACAAAGTTGTGTTGATGCATTAAAACAAGCAAAAGAAAAAGGACACTATGTCTTTGTTGTGACTGGTAGAACGCGTAATCGTGCAGTCGTTGGTCCAATTGAAGTGAGTGGGATGATCTGTGGCAATGGTGCATATATAGAATGTGAAGGAAAAGTTTTAAAAGATCAAAAACTATCTTTAGAGGATGTCAAAGAAATTACAGATTATTTAGATCATCATGATATTTGTTATTTTATGGAAGGTAATGATGGATTATATGGTTCTCACGATTTTGAAACAAGAGCTGTACCAACTTACCAAAAATATGGTCATTCAGGTACACCTAAAATTCGTGACATCTATCCAATGATGGAATTTCCTCAAAGCATGTATCAAAAAAATATTACCAAAATCAATTATATTTTAAATACATATCAGGATTATCTTGATTTTAAAGAACATTTTCCCCAATTCCAATGTTTAACTTGGGGTGGTCAAGGTGAAGATGCTTTATTTGGTGATTGTGCATTGCCTCATATTGATAAAAAATCAGCTATTGAACAATTAATTGATTATCTAGACATCGATCAAAAAGATATTTATGCTTTTGGAGATGCCGAAGTTGATATTCCGATGTTTCAATGTGCTGGAACAAGCATCTGTATGGGAAATGGTAGAGAAGCAGCAAAAAAAGCTGCGAATTATATCACAAAAGATGTCCAAGATGATGGTATTTTTGAAACTTTAAAATATTTTAAAATTATCTAATAAAATTTATTTTCATATCTAAACAAAAATTCATTGGGATAACCCAATGAATTTTTTAGTTCCATATATTTTTATCAATAAAATCAAAGACTTTATTCCAATAAGCTTTGACATCATAATCTTTTGATTGAGCGTGACCAGCTTCTTCAACAATATACAACTCTTTAGTTGTTGGATAAGCATCATAAACTTCATATACCATTTCAAGTGGGACAAAATCATCTTTTGCACCATGAATAAATAACATCGGCTGGTTTGCTTTTTGAATCTGATCAACACTTGAAGCCTCTTTAAAATCATAACCAGCTTTTATTTTTGCAATAAAATTAGAAATATCTAAAACTAGAAAAGTTGGTAAAGAAAAGCGTTTATCAAGTTCACTCGCAAAAATATCCCATACACTTGTATAACCACAATCTTCGATATAACCTACCACTTGTGGTAAACGATCTCCAGAAGCCATCATCACTGTCGCTCCACCCATGGAAACACCGTGTAAAATAATCTGTGCCTGAGGGTCTTTTTCAATGACCCAATTGACCCAGCAGGCAATATC
The DNA here is from genome assembly GCF_002159255.1 of Massilimicrobiota sp. An80. Lineage (NCBI taxonomy): Bacteria > Bacillati > Bacillota > Erysipelotrichia > Erysipelotrichales > Erysipelotrichaceae > Massiliimicrobium > Massilimicrobiota sp. An80. The sequence goes on along the minus strand of NZ_NFHI01000016.1, from coordinate 37,299 downwards.
ATCTTTATCTAGCCATCCCATTCCAATATATGTGCCATCACTTTTTCCATGTGCACGATTATCTGGCAAAACAACATTATATCCATTGTCATAATACTCACTACCGTATGACATCATATTTTCATTACTTGATTTATAGCCATGAACCAAGATAACCCAACGATGACTATTCTCATGATCAAGATATTGTCCACGTAATCTGAGTGAATCTTCACTACTTATAATCATAGGTTTTGTTTTTTCTGAAAAATTCAATCCTTTAATTGTTTCTTTATTTTGATTTTGAATAATTTGTTTTTCAACATCATTTGCTAATTGAACTTCATCACTTTCATCAATTTCTCTTTGATCAGAATTACTGCTTGGTGATAAGGCATAATTGACAAAATATGTTCCAACACCATAACCAATACTTATTAATAAAGAAAATATAACAAAAACAATGATAAACCATTTTTTCTTCAAATATATCATCCTTTCATATTGCACCATTTTACTGAAAAAATATGAATTCTTCAAGAAAAAATGAATTTTTCATAATATCTTGATTCTACTATTTATTCTTCTTTATCACTCTTTGTTACTTTTTCAAGCATATCTATTTTCTCTTTTCATTTATCCAATGCTTCACTTAAAATATCAAACTGGTCTTTCTGTTCATCTTGAGTCTTGTCTTCTAATTGATCATATCGTGTCTGCAGTAATGCCAAATAGCTTGAATTGGAAGCTAAAATATCACCTCTTACATTAAACCATGCTCCTAAAGCTGCCTGTTCATCAACATCAAATTCTAAAGTCAGCAAATATCCTAAAATAACGGCCATACCTGTAAAACTATAAACATCCATATCAGGAATATGCATTTCATCACCTCTATTTAAAATACGTTTCTATTCATAAAAATTCTAGGCAAACATCAAAAAAAGAATATGAACCATTATTTGTTCATATTCTTAAATGCAGTTGACAACATCAACTTAATTCTATTTAACTGATTAACTTCACTAGCACCTGGATCATAGTCAACAGCTACAATATTACTTTGTGGATATTTTTTACGCAACGCCTTGATAACTCCTTTTCCAGTTACATGGTTTGGTAAACAAGCAAATGGCTGCATACAAACAATATTTGGTGCTCCTTCTTCAATAAGCTCAATCATTTCTCCTGTTAAGAACCATCCTTCACCTGTCTGATTTCCAATAGAAACAACTTCACTCGCTTTTTTTGCAATCTGATCGATTGGTGTTGGTGGATCAAAACGTTGAGAAGCTTTCAAAGCTTTGATCATATCTTTACGTAAGAAATCAACAAACCAAATCGCAAAATTACATAACCATACAGAAGATTGAGAAGCATCAAAGTGTTCATGTTCATACCATGTATTGTAGAAACAATATTGGAAGAAGTCAATTAAATCTGGCATAACAGCTTCTGCTCCTTCAGATTCAATAATATTGACAATTTCATTATTTGCAGTTGGATGGAACTTCACTAAGATTTCTCCTACTAACCCAACTCTTGGTTTTTTAATGTCTAATAATGGTAATTCATCAAAGTCTTTAACAATCTGATACACATTCTTCTTAAATTCTTTCATGCTTCCATTTTTCACATTTTCCTGGCATTTTGCTACCCAAGATTCATAAAGTTTATTGGCTGAACCTTTGACTTTTTCATAAGGACGAACACGATAGAGAACACGCATGAATAAATCTCCATACATGGCACCTATCACGACTTTTTTAGCCATCTTATATGTAATTTTAAATCCAGGATTACTTTCTAATCCTGATAAGTTTGCAGAGATAACTGGGATTTGTTCCATTCCGGCATCTTTTAATGCCTTTCTAATGAACGCAATATAGTTTGTTGCACGACATCCTCCACCTGTTTGAGAGATAATCAATGCCACTTTATTTAAGTCATATTTTCCACTATTTAAAGCATTCATCATTTGTCCTACAACCAAAATACTTGGATAACATGCATCATTGTTGACATATTTTAATCCCTGTTCTACTGCATCTTTATCAACTGAAGGCAACACTTCAAAGTTATAGCCTTCCGAATTCATTGCGGTTTCAACAAACTGGAAATGAATTGGTGACATTTGTGGACAAAGAATTGTATAACGATCTTCTTTCATCTGTTTTGTAAAAGGTACTTTTACCTGTTCATACTTCTTAGATAAATCAATAATATCTTCTTTCTTTTCAATCGTTGCTTTTAATGAACGAATACGAATACGAATAGCTCCTAAATTACTTCCTTCATCTATCTTAATTAAAGTATAGATTTTATTTCTTGCTTTTAAGATTTCAGAAACCTGATCAGCTGTTACAGCATCTAACCCACAACCAAATGACGTTAACTGAATTAATTGTAAATCCTTTTGTGAGGAAACGAAAGAAGCCGCTTTATATAAACGTGAATGATATGTCCATTGATCAACAACACGTAATTTTAAATGTTCTTCATCTAAATAACAAACACTATCCTCACTTAAGACAACAAACCCTTCACTCGTAATTAAATCTGGAATTCCATGATTAATTTCAGGATCCACATGATAAGGACGACCTGCCAAAACAATACCTTGCATATGGTTTTCACGCATATATTCCATAGCACGTTTTCCTTCTTGACGAATATCTTGTTGACAATGATCTAATTCTTCATAAGCTTTATCTATGGCCTGATGCAATTCCTGATCAGTGATATGAAACTCACTTAATTCTTCTTTTAAGACATGGAATAATGTTTTCTTATTATTTAAAGAAATAAATGGATTTTTGAATTTTATATTTTTTTGCTCAAGATTATCAACATTATTTCTAATGACCTCTGGATAAGAAGCAACAACAGGACAGTTATAATGATTTCCAGCATCTTCATTTTCCATTCTTTCATAAGCGACTGATGGATAGAAGATAAAAGGCACTCCTCTAGCAATCAGATTTTCAATATGTCCATGTGTGATCTTAGCTGGATAACAAGCACTTTCACTTGGAATAGATTCAATTCCTTTTTCATAGATAGCTTTAGATGAACGAGATGATAAAACAACTCTAAATTTCAATTCTGTAAAGAATGTATGCCAGAAAGGATAATTTTCATACATATTTAAAGCTCTAGGGATACCAACAATACCTCTAGGAGCATCTTCTATTGGTAAAGAATGATAATTAAAGACACGACGATATTTATAATCAAATAAGTTTGGTAATGATTTAGATTTTAATGGTAAATTAGCTCCTCTTTCACATCTATTTCCACTAATAAACTCTCTTCCATCATTAAATGAAGTAATTGTCAACATACAGTTATTTGTACATTTACCACAATTTTTCATACTATTTTGATATGTTAAATGTTCTAATTCTTCACGTGTTAATAAAGTTGTTCCCTTATCATCATCTTTTTCTTTCGCAATTGTTGCCATTCCATAAGCACCCATCAATCCTGCAATATCAGGTCTAATGACTTCAATACCTGCTTCTTTTTCAAAAGCACGTAAAACGGCTTCATTATAGAATGTTCCACCTTGTACAACAACATTTTTACCGATTTGGTCTTTACTTCTTAACTTAATAACTTTATATAAGGCATTCTTGATAACGGAATATGATAATCCTGCTGAAATATCTGCTAAAGATGCACCTTCTTTTTGAGCCTGTTTCACTTTTGAATTCATGAAAACTGTACAACGACTTCCTAAATCAAGTGGATGTTTTGACATCAATGCCATCTGGGCAAATTCATCAATTTCATATCCTAAAGAATGAGCAAATGTTTCAAGGAAAGACCCACATCCAGATGAACATGCTTCATTCAATGTAATATCTTGAATGACATCATCCTTAATGGTGATAGCTTTCATATCCTGTCCACCAATATCTAAAATAAAGTCAACATCAGGTTCAAAGTGTTTAGCTGCTGTGTAATGAGCAATTGTTTCTACTTCACCATAATCCACTTTTAATGCAGCTTTAATTAAAGCTTCACCATATCCAGTGACACCAGTTTTTTGAATATGACATCCTTCAGGAATTAAATCATAGATTTCCTTCATAATTCTAATAATTAAATCTAAAGGATTTCCTTCGTTAGAATTGTAGAAAGAATATAATATTGAGCCTTCATTATCTATCAATACAACTTTAGATGTTGTTGAACCAACATCAATTCCAACATAAATATTGCCTTGATATTTTTTTAGATTTCTTTTCTTTGTCATTGCTTGAAGATGACGATCTCTAAATCCTCTTAATTCATCTTCATTATGAAATAAAGGTTCTAATGTATGAGCTGCTTCAGTTCCATTATCTTTTAATGTTTTTAAATCACAAATCAATTTTTCTAATGAAAGTGATTCTTCAACATCTTTTGCATTTAATGCAGCTCCCATAGCTACAAACAATTGGGAATTATCTGGGAAAATAATATCATCATCTTGAAGCTCTAATGTTTTAATAAAACGTTGTCTCAGTTCACTTAAGAAGTATAAAGGTCCTCCTAAAAAAGCCACTTTTCCTTTAATCGGTTTTCCACAGGCTAACCCACTGATAGTCTGATTCACAACTGCCTGGAAAATAGAAGCCGCTATATCTTCTTTTCTTGCGCCTTCATTGATTAAAGGCTGAACATCAGTTTTCGCAAAAACCCCACAACGAGAAGCAATTGGATAAATACGCTGATGATTTTTGGCTAATTCATTCAATCCTGAAGCATCAGTCTGTAATAAAGTGGCCATCTGATCAATAAATGCACCTGTTCCACCGGCACAAGTTCCATTCATACGTTGTTCTAACGAACCTTCAAAATAAGTAATTTTCGCATCTTCTCCACCTAATTCAATGGCAACATCTGTTTGTGGAATATAAGTTTCTATTGTTTTGGTACATGCAATCACTTCCTGTACAAATTTGACATTTAATGATTGAGAAATTGACAATCCTCCTGATCCTGTAATAACTGGATAAATATTGATTCCTGGATATTCTTGATGAATTTCTTCTAATAATGTAAGTATTGTATTTCTGACATCTGAATTATGTCTGACATAACGTGAAAATAAACAGACATCCTTTTCATCTGTTAAATAAGCTTTAACTGTTGTAGATCCCACATCAATTCCTAAATAATATTGACTCATAACACTTCTCCTTTAAACATTACAACTTATTTTATAATTTTCAATCTTAACGAATTTCGACATCTTTTTCAATCTTTATGCTTTATTTTAAGGTCTTAATAATCTGATTCACTTTACGATACAAACGTAAATATTCCTTTGTATCTTCTTCACCTAACATCTCCAGCATCTTTTTAAAATAATCCTCTATTTCTGCTCTTCTTTGTTGAGCAAAAATTCTTCCTTTGTCTGTAATAAATACTTTAATCTTACGTTTGTCCTGTAAATCAACGACACGCTCTATATATCCTTTTTTAGATAAAGCATTTAATACAGCGGCTACCCTAGAGGTATTAATATCAAAACGTTGGCTAATTTCAGATGCATTCACTCCATCATGGTCATCCATCAAGTAAATGAGGACAGCACCTTCTCCTCTAGCGATTTCACTAACATCATGATTACAGAATTTAAAATTCTGTTCATTTTCCACCATATAACAAATTAATTCTTTTGCATATTTTTGATAATCCATTTTTATTACCTCACACTATGAGCATTTTATACAACTTCGCGAATTTTGTCAATTTAAACATAAAAAAAGAACCTTGATTTCTATTTTGAAATAAAAGTTCTTAATTAATCTATAAATGATTATAATGTTTTCTAATAATTTCTTTAGTCATTTTCCCATTCTTTGTAATATCGCCATAGAAATAAGCACTTGGTTTAAGTTTTCTTTGATATGTCGTATGATCGACACTTGCAAGTCCAAAGGTTGGAACATATGTTCCCCATTCCCAGTTATCTAGTAAACTCCAATGTAAATAACCCAATACTTTTACACCATCATCCATTGCTTGTTTAACGGCTTGTAAAATAGATGCAATATAAACGATACGATATTCATCATTTTTACATGCGATACCATTTTCACTAATTAAAACAGGTTTATCTTTTAAACGTGTTAAACAATGATAAATGACTTCTGGACAAATATCATCACTAAAGTATGGTACGTCTAAAGCATGAATACTTGATGCTTCATAACGATCAAATCTAAACACTTTTTTACGACTATTAATTAATTGTCTTGTATAAACATTAACTGACCAAAAATCACATGTATCTTTTAATTCTTTCATTTTCACAACATCATGAAATGGAACAACTATTTCTCCAGTACGAATCGCATGAAACATAAATTCATTTTCCATATAATCAATATATTCAGCCATAATACGATCAGGAAGATCATTTGTTCCTCTCATTGGCTTCTTTTCTGCATAATTAATTGGACAAGAAACAGGTTTTGATGAATATTTTTTTATCATATGATAAGCTTTTGCATGATATTGTAACATATTAATACTTTCTTCTATTGTATATTCAAAGATAATATTCATTTCGTTAAGTGTTAACCAATAATCAACATATTCATCTAATTCTGGAACAACTTTTTTTACATATCGAAGGAAATAAGGGAGATTCTCCATTGTTTCGAATGCTTTTTTCTTATGAAACCAAACAGGATGTGAATTATGATGAAGTGTTAAACAAACTTTAATATTTGCTTCTTTTAATGCTTTTAAGACATCTTTATAATGTTGAATTTCTTTTTCATTAAATACCCCTTCAACTGGTTCAATACGACTCCATTCTAATGACATACGATAAGTATTTAAATTCATTTGCTTTAACAATTGAATATCTTCTTGATACATTTCATAACTATTACATGCTTTTCCTGCTTTAAGATAAGGTACACCTCCATAAGCAGTTTTTGGACATATTTCTTCATCATCATAGAAAGAATTATTATTTCCTTCTACTTGTTGACCTGCAGTTGTTGCTCCCCAAAGAAAGTCTTGAGGAAATTCAATATCATCATATTCTAAAATATTAATCATGATGATTATCTCCTTCTAATTTTGATTCTTCTTCATATGCTTGTTTATCAATCATTTTAAAGAATGGATACCATATCAATGCAGATATAAACACTGCGACCAATTCATAGATACCTGCACTTAAGCTTCCATTTACAATACCATGTAATAATGGCGGTAAAGATCCAGTTCCTAAGATACCAATATAAGGAGCAATAATTCCTAATTTAATTAATAAATATCCAATAGATGAAACAACAACTGGACATAATACAAATGGAATTAAAGTCATTACATTCAACATTAAAGGCATACCAAAAATCAACGGTTCATTAATACTAAAGATTCCACAAGGTAAAGCAATTTTACCAAAAGCTTTATATCTTTTACTTTTAGACATAAAGAACATAATGAAGACTAAACCTATAGTTGCTCCACTTCCACCAATACATGCTAAATCCCATAAACCAAAATTAATAATATTTGTAATCGTTCCTCCAGAAGCAATAATTGCAGAATTTTCTGCCATATATCCAAGCCATACTGGCATTAAGATAGGTAATACTGTTTGAGAACCATGAATTCCAAAAAACCATAATAATTGAGAAATCACAAGTAATAATAAGAATGCTGGGAAGCTTCCAACTAATGATTGTAATGGTATTTGAATAATTGAATAAATGAAATCATTTAATGTATGATATGGTGTCATAGCAAAAGCATATTTTACAATAGCAAAGAATAGTACAATCACAACTGCTGGAATTAATGATGTAAATGAATCACTAACCATTTGTGGAACACCTTGAGGCATTTTGATTGTTAAATTTTTACTCATAAAGAATTTCATAATTTGAATAACAATCAATGATACAATAATTGCAGAAATAACAGCCTTAGGTCCGAAATATGCTCCATCAAACATATTTGTAGCTGGCATAACATCTTCATTAACAGTAATCGGTGATAACAAGACAAATGATACAAGTGAAATAATTCCCGTATTAAATGCATTTTCACCAATACCAAAAACTTTGGATCCCTGATAAGCAATTGAAAATGCCATATATAATCCAATGAGATTTGTTGTCACATTAGGAACATAATTAATAATTGTAAGTAAACCAAAACTATTTAATAGATTAACAAATGGTTCCCATGTAATTGAGGTGATCACTGAGAATATAGCTCCTAACATAATAACACCTAATAATGACATTGAACCACTAGAAATAGATTTTAATAATTTATTATTAGAAATACGTGTTGCTATTGGAATAAATTTTTCTTCCATAAAATGAGTAAATTTTCGCATTATTTTTCCCCTACCTTTTCTATTCCATTGTTTTTAATAACATCTTTATACCAATAAAAACTTTGTTTTTTTATACGCTTACATGATTTAGGATTGTCATTTGTACGATCAACATATACAAGTCCATAACGTTTATTAAATCCTTCATGTGAACTCACAACGTCTAAAAATGACCACATACAGTATCCTATAAGTGGATAACCTTCTGATACAAATTGTAAACATTTTTCAATATGTTGTTTAAGATAATCAATACGATAATTATCTTGTATAGTCCCATCTTTCTCTACCTGATCTGTATATGCCATACCATTTTCAGTTATAATCATAGGTAATTGATAGCGATCATATATTTCTCTTAACCCAGTGTATAATCCCTCAGAATCAACTCCAAAATGCATCCATTCAGTTGTTTGAATATATTTGTTTTCAACGACCATAAACTGCTGACTTTGATAAAATGGTGGCATTTTTGAGTCATCATCATCTTTCTTCTTGGCTCTGACTGTACAACTAGCATAATAATTAACACCAATAAAATCAGGTTTATTGTTAAAATACTGTTGATCTTCTAATTCCATAATGGGGTAAAGATTTTGTTTTTTAAGAAAAGTTGTAAAATGTGATGAATATTGACCACGAATAGAAAAATCTAGAAAACTCCATTGAATTTGATCTTGTGCATTTTGTGCAGCTTGAATATCAAGAGGGTGAGATGTAGCAGGGTAAATAACTTGCATTGCTACAACATGGCCAATTTTTCCATCTGGAATAATATCTCTAAATGCTGCAATTGCTTTTTTTTCTGCTAAACTCATATGATAACTCATTTGATATAAATTTTTTTGTTGAAGATATGGATCTTTTTCAGTGTTTCCATTCATATCTCCTGGTGCTGTTGCACACATCTGTTCGTTAATCGTTGCCCAAAGCTTTACTTTATGACCAAATTCTTTAAAACAAATACGGGCGTATTTTTCATAAGCATCAACACATTGACGGCTTTTAAAACCACCCATTTTTTCAATTAAAGCATAAGGCATTTCAAAATGAAATAACGTTGGAAATGGTTGAATGCCATTATCTATTAATTCATCAATTAACTCATGATAGAATCGTAATCCTTCTTCACTTACATTTTCTCCATCTGGCATGATACGTGACCAGAAAAACGAAAAACGATAGACTTTAATACCTAATTCTTTCATTAAATGAACATCTTCTTTAACGTGATGATAATGGTCTGAAGCTATTTTGTAATCTGCTAGACCTGAAGGCACATATCGCATATCACTATTGGCGATTCCTCTTCCTTCTTTAAAACCTCCTTCAACTTGAAAAGCACTTGTCGAAGCGCCCCATAAAAAATGATTTGGAAATTTATTTTTGATTTCCATCGAATCCCTCCTTATGGGATTATCTTATCATTTATATATAAAATATTCGCTGTCAAAAAAAGGCTAGAAATTTCAATATTTCTAACCTAGTTTCATATTCTGAAATTTTTTATTTATGGCTGAAATTAATATAATAAGCCATGAGGATAAGCTCGATCATATACATCAAAGTCACTCTTCCCTCAGTATTACTATTTGTTTTATTACAGAGGATGACTTCATCACAATAATTCATAAATTTTCCTGCAGTTAGCATACTAATAGCAACTATTCGACAATTTTTCTCCACCAGCAAGTCAAAAATCTCAGTATGTCTATAAAAATAACTTCCTTCTAAAGAAACTATAAAAACCAATGCTCCTTCTTGTAATTCTTGTGCAAGTTCCCATTGTTTCTCATCAGTTACTCCAAGTTTAATTATTTTATTTAAACTTGCCATTTTATTTTGAAAATGAAAACCAACCTGATTCGCATATTCTAAACCAAAAAATGCAATTTGATTGGCTTGATATATCATTTCACAAACTCTATGCAACTGTTCATAATCTATATTGTCATATGTAAATCGAATATTCTCTAAAACATTATCTGTATATCTTTGAAAAATAGGTTGAAGATCTTCTGATGTTGCAAGATTCACTTTCTTTGAATAATCCACATCAATTTTCAATGTAGTTTCTACCTCAATTTTAAAACCTTTATAACTATCATACCCAAGACTCCTAATAAATCGCGTAATTGATGAAGCAGAAACAAAACATAAATCAGCCAATTCATATATCGTTAGTTTTGGAATAAGATTGTAATTTTCTAATATTCCTTTTGCTATTTCACGATCTACACCTTGAGCCTCACCATAATTAACACAACTTAATAATTGAGAAACGACTGAAATTCCTTTGGCCATATCATTTCCTCCTTCAACTCTACTTCATAGTATAACATATTATAATTCTATTGTGCTATCAATATATTTGAAGTTCTATAAAGATATTGTTACAATATAAAAAAGGAGAGATTTTATATGTATGAAAAAATAAAAGAACTCGCTCAACAATATTATCCTGATACGATCAAATGTCGTCGTGATTTACACAAATATCCTGAAAAAGGCTGGTTAGAATTCAGAAGTGCATGTATTATTGCTTCTACATTAGAAGAGTTAGGATATGAAGTTTTAGTAGGCGAAGACATCATGAATAAAGATGCACGTATGGGTTTACCTTCAGAAACTGTTCTTCACTTAAATTATCATCGTGCACAAAAACAAGGAGCTAATCCTTATTACCTTGAAAAAGTAAAAATGGGGATGACTGCTGTGGCAGGCGTTTTAAAATGTGGCGATGGTCCAACTCTTGCATTAAGATTTGATATTGATGCCTTAGGTTTGATTGAAGAATCTTCTTCTAGTCATTACCCATTTACACAAGGCTTCATTTCTGTTCATCGTGGAACAATGCATGCCTGTGGTCATGATGGTCATACTTCCATTGGTTTGACAACGGCTAGAATCTTAATGGATATCAAAGAACATTTACATGGAACAATCAAACTTATATTTCAGCCTGCTGAAGAAGGTGTCATGGGAGCAAGAAGTATTGCTGAAAGTGGATTCTTGGATGATGTTGATTATATTTGTGCAGCTCATATTATGCCTCAAGAAGATCAACCTTATGATTTGTATTTTGGAATGGATGAATCTTTTGCGACCACAAAACTGGATATTACTTATCATGGTGTTTCGACTCATGCTGCTGAATCGCCACAGTTTGGAAAAAATGCTTTACTATCTGCCGCTAACTGTATTTTAAATTTACACTCTATTCCTCGAAACAGTGATGGTCAGACACGTGTGAACGTTGGAACTGTTCATGCTGGTACAGGAAGAAACGTTGTACCTGAAACAGCTAAACTTGAAATTGAAGTCCGTGGGGTGACAAGTGAACTCAATCGCTATATGGAAATTTATGCGAGAGATATTATTGAAGGTTCAGCACGTATGCATGATACTGTTGTTGAAATTAAAGAAATGGGTAAAGCTTATGCATTAGATTGTGATGAAGACTTTATGAATACGATTCGTTCAATGTGTCAGCGATACCTTCCTGATTTAAACTTACCTCCATATAATTTAAGTCCACTTGGGGGGAGTGATGACTTTTCTTATTTCATGGAACGTGTTCAAGCTCATGGTGGTAAAGCCACTTATATGAAACTTTTAACACCTATTGTTTCATCACCACATAATGATGCTTTTGATTTTGATGAAAAAGTTCTAGCATTAGGTCCTCGCATCTTTGCAAGTCTTATCTATTATCTTTCTCATGAAAACAAGGCATAAGAGATACAAATCAAGTATCTTTTATGCCTTTTCATTATTTATTAGCTTTCTTATAACGTTTTCCTTTGGTTACACCATTATCAATAAGTTTTTCATTTTCTACTAGTTCTTTTAATAATGTTTGAACACGTCTTTCCTTAACACCCAAAATATCTATAAAATCTTTTACCTTATACCATTGTCCATATTCCATATAAGAAAGAATTTGTTCATATTGTTTGAATGTTTTTCCTGAACTTTTTTTCTCGCACTTTTTTGAAAATATTCTAATGAAATAATTTTATATAGCTTTTATATAACGTTCAAAATTATCACTTAAATATTCCTGAACGAGTGCATTGAGCTTTGAATCAATATCTAAAATACGTTGATGATTGACTATAGGATTAATATATCTTTTTTTAGCGTTCACCTTTAAATATCCAGTTTGAGGAAATGAAGATCTCAGAACTTTATGAAAGTGTGTATAATTTTCATAAAGTTCTTTTGTTAAGGAATGACTTATTAATTTTTGGATAACTTGTGTTTCGGTTGTATATAAATCATCATATGAACAAACATGATGATTTATAGCTAAACGCATTAATCTTGCAAGATATTCCATACAATAACGATTTTCATCACTTGTATAACATAAACTGCATTTCAACATCACTTGAGTAAATAGTCTAGCTATCTTGAAATCATCAAAAATCAATTCGTCTTTGGAATCATTGACTTGAACATGTTTATAAATATTGCTTATTTCTTCTTTAGTCATTATTTTATAATAGACTGCATTTGATAATGTATATTCTAAACGATCAGCTGATAATTGGGGTGTATCATTATCAGCAATGGGATAATCATGATAATTCATGACTTTATCACTATCAATATGATAATATTCAAAAATAGATTGAAGTTCTAAACTCTTTTGAATCATTTCCTCTGTTAAATTTTCTGTTGTTTCTTGATGTATATAATCATGATACATAAAATCAATCACATGAGCAAATACAGGTGTGGCTATATCATGAAGTAATGCAGCAATCGTTTGATGTTTATCGTGTGTAAAATGATAAACAATCAAAGCGACTCCTATACTATGATTATATCTTGATACACCTCGACAATCTTTAAATGGTTCAAACTGAGTATACTCCATACCACAATTCATACCCACATCTTTCAATCTTTGAAAAAGAGATGTTTTCATTATATCCTGTACATAATCAGGAATAAATTCATGATATAAATTATAAAGACTGTTACTCATGAAATAAAGCTCTGCCAATTCTGACTATTGTTGCCCCTTCTTCTAAAGCAATATCATAATCTTGGGACATACCCATTGATAATTCATGTAATGGATATTGTGGATATGTTTCTTTTAATCTTTCTAATAATTCTCTTGTCTGTCTAAAATAAATACGTGTATCTTCTGGTTCAATATTTGGTGCCATCATCATCAGTCCATCAACAATCAAAGATGGACATTTCATCAAATAATTCATCACTTCATCTATTTCTTCTATATCAAACCCATGTTTGCTTTCCTCTCTAGCAATATTAACCTGTAATAAGATATGAACTTTTAACTGATGTTTTTGTGCTTGCTTTTCTAATTCATCAATCAAATGATAACTATTTACAGAATGAATTAACTCTACTTTATCAATGATATATTTCACTTTATTCTTTTGTAAAGTTCCAATAAAATGCCAATGACCTTTTCCATGATATTGTTCATATTTATCTAAGAAAGCCTGAACTCTATTTTCTCCAAAATATAAACAACCACATGCTTCCAGTTTTTCTATTTCTTTTTCATCTATATATTTCGTTGCCGCAACCAGTGTTGCAGGTTTTACCTTTTCTAACATATTTTTGACTGCTTGTTCATTGACATACATAAAAAAGCCTCCCATCTTTATTCGATATTTCTATTATATAATCTTTTTAACATAACTTAAATTATAAAATCATACATTTATCAAAAAGAGTTCATAAAATCGTGTTATAATGGATGCATAAATGAGGTGAAGTCAATGAATGATTTATTAGAAAGATATCTAGGTGCTGTGTGTTCTTATTTTTTTGGAAGAAAACGCCAATATGTTTATCATGATTTAAAAACTCAAATCAGTCAATCGGTACATCAATATGAAGATATGGAAGACTTATTAATGAGTTATGGACATCCACTAAGTGTTGCTTACTCATATGGTTATCGTCCTACAATTTATCATCATTTTAATCCTAAAATAGTTAATTTCATTGAAAAACTTGTTTTTTTAATTTCAGGTATTTATCTTTTTTTATCAACCCTTTATTATCTTGAACAATTTGGTTGTTTATCATTTCAATCAACAAACAATGTTGTGACAACAATGAATACTTCATCTATCTTTGAAGCTTTTCTTTCTTATCCAATCATTATAATGATTGGTATCATTGCCATAGCAATCTTAGCTTTAATCATACTGGATAAAAAAGAGCCTATTCCTCAAGATTTAAATCTCCGTTGGAATATACAAGATCTGGATCATTTACCCCATCCATCCCATTATCCAAATCATACTATTGAAACCATCTTTATGATTATATTTATTACTTTCTTTATTTGTTATGGTTTTTTCTTTTCTAGTGATATTATTATTAAAATACAACATGAATCATATCAAATGATTCATATGATGACCTATTTCTTTCAACCATTTATTATGATCATTATTTTTGATTATTTTATAGATATGACCAAAAAAATATATACCAAAAAATATTTAAAATATAGCTTTATCATTAATTTATTTACTATTGTTTCTTTAACAATCTTTGTTGTGAATTCTCATTTTTTAAGTCAATATTTATTACCTATAAATACAAATTTTCAATATATTCTTGTTAATGCATTTATTATTACAGCTTTATTCTTTATCTACTTTATTTCATTATATAAATTAGTGAGAAACATAAAATCATATCGTTTCTTATTTAAAAAATAGACCATAGAAATGATTCCATTTCTATGGTCTTGTGTTTTTATCTTATTTTTGTACCATTTGGTAAGTTTTCTACAGACACAAGTTCTAACATTTTTTTCTTAGATCCTGCAAGAATCATACCTTGAGATTCAACACCTCTTAATTTTGCAGGTTTCAAGTTAGATACAACAATAACTTTCTTACCAATCATATCTTCTGGTGTATAGAAGTCAGCAATACCACTGACAATCTGTCTTGTTTCTTTACCAATATTGATTTGAGAAACTAACAGCTTATCAGCATCAGGATGTTTTTCACATTTTTCAACTGTACCTACAACCAATTCAATTTTTGCAAAATCATCAATTGTAATTTGATTGTCATCCTCTTGTTTTTCTTCTTTTTGAGGATATAAAGCTGCTACTTTCTTTTCTACTTCTTTAGGATCTAATCTTGCAAATAACTGTTGAGGTTTTTCAGTGACTTTTGTTCCTTCTTGATATAAACCAAAAGTATTTAAGTCTAAGAAGTTTCTTTGATCTGTATTGATTTGATCTAAAATCTTTGTAGATGTAGAAGGCATATATGGTTCTAATGCAATAGCAGCAAAACGGATGGCTTCAATTAAGTTATAAAGAACTGTTGCGAGACGATCTTTCTTGCTTTCATCTTTTGCAAGTGCCCAAGGCATTGTATCATCAATATATTTATTTGTTCTTCTTAGTAATACAAAGATTTCATCTAAGGCTTTAGATGCTTTAAATTCATCCATGTAAGCCTGAACTTTCTTTGGCATAGCTAAAGCAATTTCTTTTAATTCATCATCAACAGGTTCACTCACACCTGGATTTGTCACAATACCATCAAAATATTTATTTGTCATGGCAATTGTTCTATTGACTAAGTTACCTAAAATATTAGCTAAATCAGAATTAATACGTTCAACTAATAAATCCCATGTGATACTTCCATCATTGTCATAAGGAATTTCATGTAAAACATAGTATCTGACAGCATCGACACCAAAGATTTTAACCAAATCATCTGCATAGATGACATTTCCTTTAGATTTAGACATTTTGCTTTCACCTTGTAATAACCAAGGATGTCCAAAAACTTGTTTTGGTAAAGGAATATCTAAAGCCATCAACATAATAGGCCAATAAATCGTATGGAATCTCACGATATCTTTACCAATTAAATGTAAATCTGCTGGCCAATATTTCTTATATAATTCACCATGATTTCCATCAACATCATAACCAAGTCCTGTAATATAGTTTGTTAAAGCATCAATCCATACATACACAACATGTTTAGGATCAAAGTCTACAGGGATAGACCATTTGAATGAAGTACGTGAAACACATAAATCCTGTAAACCTGGTTTTAAGAAGTTATTCATCATTTCATTCTTTCTTGAAACAGGTTGAATAAATTCAGGGTGCTCTTCAATATGTTGAATTAAACGATCAGCATATTTAGATAATTTAAAGAAATAAGCTTCTTCTTTCGCATCATGAACTTCTCCACCACAATCAGGACATTTTCCATCAACCAATTGAGATTCAGTAAAGAATGATTCACATGCTGTACAATATTTACCTTCATAATGTCCTAGATAAATATCTCCTTGATCATATAATTTCTTAAAGATTTTTTGCACTTGTTTCACATGGTATTCATCTGTTGTTCTCATGAAACGATCATATGTTGTATCCATCATATCCCAAATTTCTTTGACAACAGCTGCTTTTTCATCAACAAATTGTTTAGGTGGAATACCAGCTTCTTGAGCTTTTAACTCAATCTTTTGCCCATGTTCATCAGTTCCAGTCTGAAAATAAACATTGTATCCTTCCTGTCTTTTACTTCTTGCAATAGCATCAGCTAAAATAATTTCATATGTATTTCCAATATGAGGTTTTCCTGAAGTATAAGTAATCGCCGTCGTTAAATAATAATCTTTTGGATCTTTCATCATATCTCCTCCTTCAAAATAAAAAACGTCCTTATAAAAGGACGTATTATACGCGGTACCACCTTTTTTTATATCTGTCGATATACCCTCAAAACTTTAACGCAGTTAACGTTTATCTCTCACTATTCAAGATAACAGCTCCCAGCCCATCTTCATAAAAGTTATGTCCTGATTTGCACCAACCATCAGTTCTCTACAACGCCCTTTTAATCTCTGCTGTTCTTTGCCTTTTTTATACTCTTAAACATTATCAAATATTTTTTTTAAAGTCAATAAAGTTTCATAACTATTTTTTGCGAAATAGAAATCAATCTTTTTTTTAATAAGCGAAATCAATGATTTCATTACAGTTCTAATGATATAATGAAATTAATAAGAATAGAAAGGACTGATTTTATGGGTTTATTTAACAAAAAGAAAAAAACTGTCAATTGGGATGATGCTTATAAAGCTAAACCTCATTTTTATAAGCAATCTGATGGGAGTGTATTTGGTGCGATGAGTTTAACTGAAGGTGTGAAAACAATGTTCTTAAAACAGCCTCAAATACATTTTGAAGTTGAAGGTCAGCGTATATCACAATGGAGAATCGCTCTTATTGATGCGACAAATGATTCGATGATAGGTCAAATGGATTATGGAACATGTCTTAAAAAATTACAGCCTTATATCCTTGCTGAAGATAGCAATTTTATTTTAGTAAGAGGATTAACTTTAGATGAATTGAAGAGTCTATAAAATAACTTATAACAATTATAATATTTTGATTATTTGAACAATCTTATAAATACAAATATTGAACACATGAAAGGAAGGTAAAAAAATGATTTTAGGTATTATTTTAGAGTTCATTGTTGTTTCTTGTATCATAGTCAAGATTTTAAACATAAAGTATCGTAATCAAAGTTATCTTAAAAAAGCCAATTCTCTTTTCACTGCTTTGTTATTGATTTATCTATTGATTATCAACACGCAAAGAGATAGTGTCATCTCTTTTATTTCTTCTTATTCTATGATATATATCATAACTTTGATTATTTATATTGTTCTTATCATTATTGAAACCATAAACACGATGAAGGGAAAAGGATAATGTATAAAAAATAATGGTCAAGTTTTATCTTTTTACTATCACTTTTTAAATGTTATAATATTGATAAGGAGTGAGTGCATATGAAAAAGCTGATTATTTGGGTTGTGATGCAGTTTTTATATCGTGGTATGAAAGTTCTTTATCATGATGATCCACGTATGAAAGAAGAATTAGATGGATGGAAACAAGATAAATTTTTAACATTACAAGTCATGCATGGACCTTCCATCACAATCAAATACACATATCAAAAAGGATTACAGAAAGTCAAAAATGTAAAACCTGATATTTGTATTACCTTTAAAAGCATTCAGACAGCTTTGCTTGTTTTTACAGGTATGATGAGTGTCAAAAGTGCTTATTTAGAACATCGTTTTTCTTTAAGAGGAGATGTTTTTGAAAGTATGAGATTTGTCAGATGTGTTGATTTGGTGGAAACTTATCTTTTCCCTCGTTTTATGACAAAACGTATTTTAAATCATCAGGAAAAGAAATATAAACCGACTTTATTGATTTATATAAAAGCTTTATTTGCTTAGGAGGGATCATTATGTATTTTGAATTTGTCAATAAAACAAAGGTATGTGCTGGGCAAAATGCTTTAAGCCAACTTGAATACGAATGTCAACAATATCATATGAAACATCCTCTGATTTTAACAGACCATGTTTTATATCAACTCAAATATGTTGATATTCTTACCAGACATTTATCATTAGATTATAGTCTATATACAGATATTCCTGTTGATTCTTCTATTCATACAATTGAAGATATTCAAGATTATTATATGAAAGAAAATTGTGATGGATTGATTGCTTTAGGTGGTGGAAGTGTTCTAGATACTGCTAAAGGTGTTTGTTTGATGTTATCACAGGAATGTGAATCCATTGAAGATATTTTAGGTTTTGAAGATTTAAAACTTGGTCAAGATGTGCCATTCTTTGCTATTCCAACAACAAGTGGAACTGGTAGTGAAGCGACATGTGTTGCTGTAGTCAGTCATCCTGAAAAGCAAGTCAAACTGGAAATCATCTCACAGCATATTCAAAGTCATGTTGCTTTCCTTGATCCTGTCTTAACTCAAAACCTACCTCTCAAGACAACAGCTTCCACAGGTATTGATGCTTTAACACATGCTATTGAAGCTTATACATGTTCACAGAAAAATCCAATCAGTGATGCTTATGCTATCTTAGCGATACAAACCATTTCACAAAATATTTTAAAAGTCATAGACAATCCAAAAGATGAAAACATTCGACTGAATTTAGCTTTAGCTTCTTATGAAGCAGGATGTGCTTTTTCAAATTCAATGGTTGGTATTGTTCATGCGATTGGTCATGCTTTAGGTGCTGTCTGTCATATTGCACATGGAGATGCCATGAGTATGCTGCTTGTCCCTTGTATGCGTTATAATCTTGAAATCAATAAAGACTTATATGGGGATTTATTATTATATCTTGGACAAAAAGAACTTTATAGTCAAACACCAAAAGATCAGTTAGGACAAAAGGCGATTGATTATATTGCAAGTTTATTACAAACTTTACATGAAAAGACAAATCTTCCTGTATCACTGGAAAGTGTTGAAAGTTTGCCTGAAAATATCAATGAAGTGGCTGAGAAGGCTTTAAATGATGGAGCTTTAATAGTCAATAACAAATATGCAAATAAACAAGATATTATCAATATATTGGAGGGTCATTATGGATATTAAAGAATTAGTGAAAACTCAACGTGAATTTTATCAGACACAATATACTAAAGATATTAATCATAGAATACAGACTTTAAAAGCTTTGAGAACTTGGATTTTAGAACATCAAAATCGTATTATTGAAGCCTTGAAAAAAGATTTGAATAAAAATGCTGTCGAATCTTATATGTGTGAAATTGGTTTGGTTTTAAGTGAATTAAACTATCAGTTAAAACATATTAAAAAATGGAGTCGTAATAAATATGTCTGGACGCCAATCTCTCAATTCTATGGAACAAGCTTTGAATCTTATGAGCCTTATGGTGTGACATTGATTATGAGTCCTTGGAATTATCCTTTCATGTTATCAATTGAACCAGCAGTTGGCGCTATTGCAGCTGGAAATACTGTCATTATCAAGCCGAGTGCTTATGCTCCAAATGTTTCACATGTGATTAAACAAATGGTGAGTGAAAGCTGCGATGAAAGATATGTGGCAGTTGTTGAAGGTGGAAGAGCTGAGAATACAGAACTTTTGGAACAACGTTTTGATTATATTTTCTTTACAGGTAGTGTGAATGTTGGCAAACTGGTTATGGAAAAAGCGAGTCGTTATTTAACACCTGTAACTTTAGAATTAGGTGGGAAAAGTCCTTGTATCGTTGATGATGTTAAGAGCTTGAAACTGGCTGCTAAACGTATTGCTTTTGGTAAGTTTTTAAATGCTGGTCAGACATGTGTGGCTCCTGATTATTTATTAATCAAAGACAAATATAAAGATCAGTTCATTCAATATATGAAAGATGTGATTCATGAATTCTTTGGTGATCAACCTTTACAAAATCCTCAACTTGTTAAAATTATTAATCAAAAACACTTTGATAGATTATCACATTTATTAGAAAATCAGGATATTGTGATTGGTGGAAAAGGAAATCCAGAAACTTTACAGATTGAACCAACGGTTGTTGATCATGTTGATGGAAACAATCCATTAATGCAAGAAGAAATCTTTGGTCCTATTCTTCCTATCTTAACTTATCAAAACATTGATGAAGCTATAGCCTTTATTAATCAAAGAGAAAAGCCACTGGCTTTCTATATCTTCTCTCAAAATAAGGCGATTCAAAAGAAATTATTAAAACATTGTAGCTTTGGTGGTGGATGTATTAATGATACAATTATTCATCTTGCGACAAGTGAATTAGGTTTTGGTGGTGTTGGAAATAGTGGTATGGGATCATACCATGGTAAAAAGAGTTTTGAAACTTTCTCTCATACCAGAAGTATTGTCAAAAAGGCAACTTGGATAGATTTACCAATGCGTTATTATCCTTATAATTCAATGAAAGATAAACTGATCAGAATGTTTCTCAAATGATTTCACATATTGTTAATATTGATTTAAAATATAATATATATCATATATATAAATACAACATAAAGGAGGAAATATGATGAAGTGTCCTGTATGCAAAGATGTGACATTACTTATGTCAGAAAAACATGGTATTGAAATTGATTATTGTCCTGAATGTCGTGGAATTTGGTTGGATCGTGGTGAACTTGATAAAATTATTGAACGAGCTTCAGGAGAACAAAAACAACATTCATCTAAAGATTATGAAAAATCACACAAAAAGAAGAAAAGTTCTACTTTAATTGATATTCTTGAAATCTTTGGTGGAGGATAAAAGCTGTCAGGGATAAGTGAAATGCTTATTCCGACAGCTTTTTTTAGTCTTCTAATTGTGATGTACAATGAGGACAACGTGATGCCTCAATATGAATTTCTGATTTACAAAACGGACAAATTTTCTTATCAGGAATAACTTCATCCTCTTTTTTACCAATACTCATGAGTTTATTCACAGCCTTCATAATACAAAATAAAACAAAAGCCATAATAAAGAAATTCACTAATGACGAAAGAAATGCTGAGGCAAAACCTGCAATATCCTGTAAAGTATATATTTTTCCACCAGTGACAAAATTCAAAATAGGGTTAATAAAATTGTCAGTTAAAGAGGTCACAATGCCAGTAAAAGCTCCCCCTATAATAACCCCAATCGCCATATCCAGCATATTTCCACGTAAAGCAAACTTCTTAAATTCATTCATAAAATTCTTCATATCTTCACCTACTTTTTCATAGAATAACATATTCCAACAAGAAAATACAGAATATCTTATCGTAAAAAAAGTCAAACAATATCATGTCTGACTTTAATTATTAACCCCATGATGTGGAGTAAATGATGTATCATCTATACCTTTAAATGTATAACCTAATTTTTGATAATGTTCTATAATTTTTGGTAAAGCTTCTACAGTTGTTGATTTCGCAGCTGTATCATGCATTAATAAATTAATATTTTTCGCTTTACTTTGGGTTGCATTTTTCACAATGACAGAAACAGGTCTGTTATTTCCACTAGCATCTGTTGAATCTGCATTCCAGTCATAATACTGATAACCTCTATTTTGGACTTCTGTCACTAATGTTGTCATTAATCCTTTACAATAACTTGCTGATTTGGTATTAGAACTTCCTCCCGGGAAACGAATATATTTAGGTACAAAACCAATCTGTTCTTTAACCATCTGTCCAATTTTATTTAAATCATCAAAATAAGCATCCATTGATGAATAAACTTCCTTATAATCATGACTATAGGTATGTAATCCTATCGTATGTCCTTTTTCATAAGCTTCTTTAATATACTTATTACTTTTTTTATTGTTACCAGTCACAAAGAATGTTGCTTTCATATCATATTTATCCAATATATCAATAATTTTCTTTGTATTTTCAGATGGTCCATCATCAAATGTTAAATATACAATTTTCTCTTCACTTGATGGAACAGCCTTTGTCACAACTTTTTTCAACACTTTAACATTTCTAGTAAAAGTATCAGCATTACCACTTCTATCTTTAACTGTATATTTAACTGTATATGTTCCTGTTTTTTTCAAATTGACATCGCTGGAATCAACAGTAATTTTTGGACTAGGATCTCGATTATCTTTAGCAGTTAAACCTGAAAGATAATCAACATCTCCATTGACTTTTACAGTTAAATCATGTAATCCTGTTAATTCTGGTTTTTCAGTATCTTTGACAATATTGACTTCTATCTCTTTCTTTGTTTTATTGCCACCTTCATCTTCCACAACAACAGTGACATTTTGTTTACCTTCTTTTGTAAAATCATAATCTTTTTTAAAATATGCTTTTGTTTTTGTTGCATCTTTAATGTCTGAAACAACATCTTTAACATCTACTTTCATACCAACATCTATATCTAAATTTTTAACTTTAAAAGTAGGTGCATGTGTATCTACAACTTTAACAGTTAAATCATATTTTTTATCATTTAATGCATACTGGATAGTATATTCACCTAATTTTTTTGTATCCACTTGACTTGCATCAATTTTTACATCGCTGCTTTTATATTTTCCATGTATCTCTTCTATATAAGAAGTTGGATCAATACTTTCATTTATTTCTACTTCAACCGGATTTTTCTTAAATGCAATCAAAGGTTTATTGAACATTTTAAAGATAAAAAACACAACTGTAACAATACATAATATTCCAACCAATAATATAGCTTTTTTCTTTATATCCTTTTTTAATTTTAGACTCATATATAACACCTTTCCACGTTTTTCATGATATCAAATTGTTTTGAATTTCTTGTGGATATTTCTACTTATTTGTATTATTTTGTGCTGAATCTTTTAAAAGATGAGTTTGAACTTCATCAATAATTCCATTTGCTATAGCTTCTCCCATTTTTTGTAATTTTTCATTATCACTCAAATAACTATAGTCATTTTTATTATTAAGATATCCCATTTCAATCAAAACAGACGGTACTATATTATCTCTTAAAACTTGTAGAGATTTCCCTCCATCTATAATACCTCTGTTTTTTGAATAATTTAATGTTTCCATATGTTTTCCAATATTTTGAGCTAATGATTCGCTCTCATTATTTTTTTTATAAATTTCAAATCCAGAAACTTCATCAGATTCATCAAATGAATTCACATGAACAGATACAAAATAGTGTGCATTATTTTCAGCACTTGTCGCTGCTCTTTTCTTTAAATCTTCTATTTTATTATTAGATAAAGAGACATCACTTTCTCTTGTATAGATAGCCTTAATATTGGCTTCTTCTAAGGCTTGACCAATCGCTTTTGCAGTTATTAATGTTATATCCTTTTCTAAGACATCATTGACATTAGCGCCTGGATCCCAATCTCCATGTCCAGGATCTAACACAACTGTTGCTATATATTCTTTAACCTTTTCTTCCTCTTTTTCTTGGACAACTTCTTGTTGAACTTCAGGTTCTAATAAAGAAGAAATTGTATGAATCATCCAAGATGTTCCTTTATAAATACCAAAACATATAACTAATGCTAATACACAAACAATAATCACTCTATCTTTTCTAATTCTTTTCTTTTTTCTAACCACTTGTTCACTTCCTTTGCAATCGTTGTTATTTTATCATTTTTTGTCGTATAATCAAATGTTTTCCATAAAAAAATCATATTGACTCTCATCAATATGATTTATTTCTTTGATTCTATAAGTTGAATCGCTTCATCAAGAACCTTTTTCCCATTCATCATCCCATAATCTTTCATATCAATAACGGCAATAGGTTTATTTTCATCAAATAATGAACGAATATGTTCTTCCTGAAAACGAACTTGAGGTCCTAACATGATTGCATCAGCATCTTGACCATATTGAACTGTATCTGCAATTGGTCTGGCTTCAATATCAACATCTAATTGTCTTTCTTTAGCAGCAGCTAACATTCTTTCAACTAACAAACTTGTTGACATTCCTGCTGAACATACTAGTAAAATTTTCATAAGCATTCCTCCATTTATTATGATAACAATTTCAAAGGAAGTTGTAAAATTTTTTAATCAGTTTTTGAAAAAAAACATAGAGATAACTCTATGTTTGATGTGTTGTTTTCACATTTATTCTTGTTATTGCTTTTTTCAATGCAATTTCAGCACGTAAAACATCAATGTCCTGTGGTGTTTTTAAACGATCCTCTGCTCTCTTTTTAGAATTTTGAGCACGTAATAAATCAATTTCATCACTTGATTCAATAGCACTTGTGATAATGGTTGTATCTTCTTCACCCACATAAACAAAACCACCTGCAATCGCAAAATAATGTTTATTATGATGAGAATCAACATAGTTCATTTCTGATATATCTATGCTACTGGCTAGAGGAATATGATGGGCAAGTATACCAATTTGCCCTGTTGTTGTTCGTAGATTTAGCATTTCAACATCTACTTCCTGATAAACACCTTTAGGTGTTACAATCTTTAATTTAAATGTTGCCATCTGTTAAAGTTTTTGCTTTCTCAACTGCTTCTTCAATAGATCCGACATTATGGAAAGCCTGTTCAGGTAAATGATCCCATTTTCCTTCAAGAATTTCTTTAAATCCTTGAATTGTATCTTGTACACGAACATATTTTCCTTCTAATCCCGTAAACTGTGAAGCAACAGTAAATGGTTGTGATAAATAATTACGAACACGTCTTGCTCTAGCAACTGTGACTTTATCTTCTTCACTTAATTCATCCATACCTAAAATGGCAATAATGTCCTGTAAATCCTGGAATCTTTGAAGAATCTGTTGAACACCATGAGCAACTTCATAATGTTCTTTTCCGACAATCAATGGATCCAATGCACGTGATGATGAATTCAATGGATCAACGGCTGGATAAATACCCAACGCAGCAATAGAACGATCTAAGACAACTTTTGCATCTAAGTGAGCAAATGTTGTTGCTGGAGCAGGGTCTGTTAAATCATCTGCCGGAACATAAACAGCCTGAACTGATGTAATAGACCCTTTCTTTGTCGATGTAATACGTTCCTGTAATTGTCCCATTTCTGTAGCTAAAGTAGGCTGATATCCTGCTTGTGATGGAACACGTCCTAACAATGCTGACACTTCTGAACCTGCCTGAGTAAAACGGAAAATATTATCAATAAACAATAAGACATCCTGATGTTGTTCATCTCTAAAATATTCTGCCATTGTCAATCCAGTTAAACCTACTCTTAAACGTGATCCTGGCGGTTCATTCATTTGTCCAAAGACAAGTGTTGTTTTATTTAAAACGCCACTTTCCTTCATTTCATAATACAAATCATTACCTTCTCTTGAACGTTCTCCAACACCTGCAAATACAGATAAACCACCATGTTGCGTCGCAATATTATTAATCAATTCTTGAATTAAAACTGTTTTTCCAACACCGGCACCACCAAATAAACCAATCTTTCCACCTTTGATATAAGGACAAATTAAATCAATAACTTTAATCCCTGTTTCTAAGATTTCTGTTTCTGTTTTTTGATCAGCATATGTTGGAGCATTACGATGAATTGGCATTTTTTGAATATCTGAAGGTAATGCCTCTTTTTCATCAATCGGTTGCCCTAGTACATTAAACATTCTTCCCAATGTTTCATTTCCTACTGGTACACAAATAGGATGCTCAGTATCTTTGGCTTCCAAACCTCTTTTTAAACCATCAGTAGACCCCATCGCAATACAACGAACCACATCATCACCAATGTGTTGTGCGACTTCTACTGTCAATAATTCGCCATTATTATCAATTTCAATAGCAGTATTTAATGCTGGTAAATGTCCATCATCAAAAGCAATATCAACAACTGGACCTACCGCACGTACGATTTTTCCTATATTTGACATGCTGCACCTCCTTATTAAGCATTGGCTCCTGCCACGATTTCACTAATTTCATTCGTAATAGCACTTTGCCTTGCCTGATTATATTTCAATAATAATTCTTCTATTAAATCTTCTGCATTATCTGTAGCATTTTCCATAGATGTTCTTCTTGAAGCATTTTCACTTGTCACTGATTCTACCAAATATCCATAAATAACTGACTGTAAATACATAGGTATCAAATCATTCAAAACAGCTTCTGGACTTGGTTCAAATAAAGTCGCTTTTTTAGTTAAAGTCATATTTTCAAAATCCTGTGTATGAACAGGCAATAAATCCATCACACATGGCTGGAATGTCAAGTTATTAACAAACTTTGTATAAATCATTTGAATACTTGCAATCTCTTGATTTTGATAACGTTTTGTTAATTCATGAACAAGTCTAATGACATCTTTGAAATCTAATGTTGAATTTAATTCTACATATTGTGAATGATAGTCAATATGATGATGTGTTAAATAGCTTGCACCTTTACTACCAATCATATAAATTTCATCATCTGGCTTTAAACATTCAACCATGGTTTTAAAAACATTTGCATTATAACCACCACATAGTCCTAAACTTGACGTGACAATAATATAAATATGTTTTCCTGCCTGATTTTCTATTAAATATGGACTTTCCACCATACCTTTATTGCTTTCTAAGATTTGTCCTACCGTTTCTTGAATTTTACTATAGTAAGGTCTTAATTCATCCATCTGATTTCTTGCTTTTCTCAACTTAGAAGTTGCGACAAGCTGCATTGCTTTTGTAATTTTCTTTGTTGATTCAACGGATTTTATACGTCTTTTAATAGACTGCATATCATTAGCCATAAACTAACCTTCCTTATTCACTTTTAAGAAATTTTCTACAAAAGCATTGATAACATCTTTCATTTTTAAAGATAATTCATCGCTGATTGATTTTTGTTGTTGAATATCTGTTATCATTTCAGGATGTTGGTTTTGAATATTTTGATAAAGTTCATCCATGAATTGATTGATTTTAGCAACTGGAATTTGTTTTGTATAACCATATTTTAAAGCAAATAATGTGATAACCTGCTGATCTACACTACGTGGAGAATATTGAGCCTGTTTTAAAACTTCTCTCACTCTTTGTCCATGTTCCAAAGTTGCTTTTGTCGCAGCATCCAAATCACTACCAAATTGTGCAAATGCCTGCATTTCACTATATTGTGCAAGTTCTAATTTTAAAGAGCTTGATACTTGTTTCATAGCTTTAATCTGTGCTGATGAACCAACACGACTGACAGATAATCCAGTGTCAATAGCCGGTCTTATTCCTGAGTTAAATAAATCCTGTTGTAAGAATATCTGTCCATCTGTAATAGAAATCACATTTGTTGGAATATATGCTGAAATATCCCCTGCCTGTGTTTCAATAATTGGTAAAGCTGTAATTGATCCTCCCCCATGTTCATCATCTAAACGACAAGCTCTTTCCAGTAATCTTGAATGTAAGTAGAATACATCACCTGGATAAGCTTCACGTCCTGGTGGTCTTTTTAATAATAAAGAGACTGTACGATAAGCAACCGCATGTTTAGATAAATCATCATAAACAATCAAGACATCTTTACCTTCTTCTAGCCATTCTTCTGCCATAGCACATCCTGCATAAGGCGCAATATATTGAACAGGAGCTAATTCACTGGCCCCAGCAGATACAACAGTTGTATATTCCATTGCTCCACCTTGACGCAATTTTTCAACAATTTGAGCAACAGTAGAATTCTTTTGCCCAATAGCAACATAAATACAATAAATATTCTGTCCTTTTTGATTTAATATTGTATCAATCGCAATAGCTGTCTTTCCTGTTTGTCTATCACCAATAATTAACTCACGTTGACCTCTACCGATAGGAATAATTGCATCAATACATGTAATTCCTGTCTGAAGTGGCTGATCAACAGATTTTCTTGTCATAACACCTGGTGCAATTTTTTCAATAGGACGTGTATGCTGATAAACAATTTCTCCTTGTCCATCAATAGGTTGTCCTAATGGATTGACAACACGCCCTAATAATCCATCACCAACAGGAACTTCAATAATTCGTCCTGTTCTTTTGACTTCATCGCCTTCTTTGATAGAACCTTCATCACCAAGTAAAACAGCACCTACAGCATCTTCTTCTAGATTCATAACCATTCCATAAACATCGCCAGGAAATAACAACAATTCTCCTAACATGGCATTATCTAAACCATGAATCAATGTTACACCGTCACCTACTGTCATAACAGTTCCAACATCTTTTGATTCTATTTGATCTGCAAAATGTTTAATCTGTTCCTTAATTAACGAACTAATCTCATCTGGTCTTAAATCCACACTTTCACCTACTTTCTTAATAATTCCTGTTTCAATAACCCCATCTTATAAGATATAGAATTATCATATACACGATGATCAATCTCAACTTTAATTCCACCAATTAAAGATGGATCGATCGCTTGTTTTAATAAGACTTTCTTGTTTGTCTTCATAGACATGGCTTCTTGAATTTTCTCTATTTCTGCTTGAGAAAGTTCATAAGCACTCCATACTTTTCCAACTTGAATACCCAAGTATTCATAACATAAATTTTGAAATTGATGACAAATCAAAACAATATATTTGATTCTTCTTTTTTTAATCAGCAATAAAAGAAATTGATAGACATATGTTTCAATTTGTCCTTTTAAGCATTGATTCAATACCTGATATTTATCTTCATCATGAATCGCAACATGACTAAAAAACTGTAAAATACTTTGATCATGAAAGATATCTTCAACTTTCTCCATATCTTTTTGATATGTTTCGACAGCATTTTCCTCTTTTGCTAAAGCAAATAATGCTTCAGCATATCTTTTTGCAATGGTATCCATTAATGAACAACCTGATCAACAAAATCTTCTACCATTTGTTGATTTTCCTTTGAATTCATTTCTTTACTCATTACTTTTGTTGCTGCCTCAATAGCTATATTAACCATTTCTTTCTTCATGTCTTCTCTAGCCTGTTGTTTTTCAACTTCAATTTCTCTTTCTGCCTGTTCTAGCTTACGAGCAGCTTCTTCTTTTGCCTTTGCAACTAAATCTTCATGAATTTTTAAAGCATCATTTTTAGCCTGTTCAATAATATCATGATACTCTTTAGCAGATTGACGTGCCTGTTCTTCACTTTCTAACATAAGCTGCTTTGCTTTTTGCTGAGATGTTTTTGCATCCTGAATTTGTGATTCGATAAAATCAGCACGTTTTTGAAAATACTTTTGTGTTGGAGCCCAAAAGAACTTTCTAAAAATAATCAATAAAACACCTGTGGATAATAATTGAATCACGATTGTCGCAAGATTAGGGAATAATTTCCCTGCAACATCAATACTCATTGTATGCCTCCCTTCTTATAAAAAGCCAATCACCTTTTTATAAATATAAAGCTGGGAATACGAAAATTAAAATAATTGAAATCAATAATCCATAAATAGCAACTGTTTCAGTTAATGCGATACCTAAAATCATCATTGTTCTGATTTTACCTTCAGCTTCTGGATTTCTACCGACTGCTTCAACTGCTTTACTTGCAGCAATACCTTCACCAATACCTGTACCTAAACCTGCACATACTGCAATTCCTGCAGCGATTGCAACTAAACCTAAATCTGTCATATTTTATTTACCTCCATTATATTTTTTTATTTATCAAAACTATATTTATAGTTAAGATCAATCTTCATTTTCCATCATGATTAATATAGATGAAATTGTTACAAACACTAATGTCTGAATAACACCAGCAAATAAATCAAAATAAACATGGAACACTGGCGCAATAACTGGTCCTAAAAAATTAACTGTCGTTGGAATAATTAAACTTGATAACCAACCTGTAAACTGATAAAGCAACGACATTAAAATACTACCACTTAAAATATTACCAAAAATACGGAATGATAACGATATTAAGGGAGCTATTGTTCCAAAGATATTCGTTGGTGGCCAAACATTACCCTTGATATATTCTTTAATTCCTTTTTTTCGAATTGCGTTAAACTGTATCAAAACAAATGTAATAATTGTCATAGCCAACGTAATAGAATAATTGGATGTTGGTGCATCAAAACCAATTAATCCACTAATATTAGCAACAATCAGATAACAAAACAGCATTGCAAAATAAGGATAATAGTTCTTTTCAAAACGACTAGGCATAATTGATTTCAAATAGTTATAAATCATTTCTACACCTGTTTCAACGACCAGAACTAAACCTTTAGGTCTCTTGGTTGCATCTGCTAATGCAATCTTTCTTCCTGCATAAATAAAAAAGACTGCTAACATGGCCATGATAATTAAAGAAAATATCAATTCTGTCTGAATCACTATATGCATCTATTTCATCTCCTTTCTTGTTTTTAAATTTAACCAATGAATTGTGATAGGTGTAATCAAATAACCAAAAAACACACTCAAAAGATGAACGTATTCTTTCCATATAACAGCTATCATAAATCCTACAATCATCAAAAATAATTTTAACATAAACATCAATATAATTAATAAAATATGATGTCCTTCCTGTAAAATAGTATGACTAAATTTAATCGTCAATATAAAATTGATATAACAAATTATATATCCAACAATGACTCCTAAAGGATAGGCCATATTCTTCAATATTAAACCTATCAAACAAAAAAAGAGCAACATGATTAAAAAGATTTTTTTAGACTCTGTTTGAACATCTTTTTCATTCACATTGCTCACTCCTTATTTTAACACTATCTTGATTATACCGTGGATAATCAAAAATAACAAATCTTTTGATTACAAGATATAGTTCAAAAGTCATTTCTTTTTAGTATTTGTCAAGATAACTTAAATCATACCATTATTCACACTATACAATTTTGACATATAGCTAATCTGTTCCAAACAAACGATCTCCAGCATCTCCTAATCCTGGCACAATATAGCCTTTATCGTTCAGTTTTTCATCTAGTGCTCCAACAATTAAATCCACATCAGAATGCTCAGTTTCAATCACCTGAATACCTTCTGGAGCAGCCACAAGACAAGCAAATTTAATATTTTTAGCGCCTCTTTTTTTAATGTTTGTAATAGCAGCACAAGCACTACCACCTGTTGCTAACATTGGATCGAGGACAATCACATCAGCTTCTTTTAAACATGAAGGAAATTTAGCATAATATTCCTCTGGCAGTAAAGTTTCTTCATTTCTTGACATTCCTATATGTCCAACTTTGGCTGTTGGTATCATTGTTTTAAAACCATCAACTAAACCAAGACCTGCTCTTAAAATAGGAACCAAAACAATAGGACGGACTAATTTTTTACCTGTCATAGAACATATTGGTGTTTCAATTTCAATATTTTGTAATGGTAAACTCTTTGTCACTTCATAAGCCATTAACATCGCAATTTCATCTAAGTTCTGTCTAAATTCTTTTGTACCTGTTTCTTTATTTCTCATAATGGTCAACTTATGATCAATAAGAGGATGATTTAAAATAATTGTTGCCATTTCTAATCCCTTCTTTCTTTCATTTCTAGTATCATTATATCAAATTATCCCTATAAAGCCTATCTTTATCCATCTTCATGATCAATAATCAAAAAAGAGAAGATTAAACTTCTCTTATTACAAATATGTTTTATCTTGATACATTGTCACTTTATCAGTTAATGCTTTCACTCTTTTTAAACATTCTTCCTTAACACTATCTGTTTCTTCATTTTTTAAACGATACGCTATAATTTTACCAACTTCTCTAAAATCATTTTCATCAAAACCTTTTGTTGTCATCGCTGGTGTTCCTACACGAATACCACTTGCTTTAAAAGGTTTCTCAGTATCAAATGGAATCGCATTTTTATTAGCTGTAATATGAATTTCATCAAGCAATCTTTCCGCTTTTTTTCCACTCATGCCACAACTTGCTTTCACATCAATTAAAATTAAATGATTATCCGTTCCATCAGCCACTAATCTAAATCCTTCTTCTTTTAAAGATTGTTCTAATGCTTTGGCATTTTTTATAATCTGGTTTGCATAATCTTTAAACTCTGGTTGTAAAGCTTCATAGAAACATGCGGCTTTCGCTGCAATAATATGCATTAATGGACCACCCTGCATACCAGGAAAAACAGCTTTATCAATCGCTTTTCTTAATTCTTCTTTACACATAATGACACCACCACGTGGTCCCCTTAAAGTTTTATGTGTTGTTGTTGTGACAACATCAGCATAAGGGAAAGGTGAAGGATGTAAACCAGCAGCAACTAAACCAGCAATATGTGCCATATCTACCATAAATAAAGCACCATTTTCATGAGCAATCTTGGCCATATATTCAAAATCAATAATTCTTGAATAGGCACTTGCTCCTGCAACAACTAACTTTGGTTTGATTTCTTCGACTTTTCTCTTATATTCATCATAATCAATCGTTTCTGTATCACGAGAAACACCATAACTATAAAATTCATAATTGATTCCTGAATAATTGAGTGGATGTCCATGTGTTAAATGTCCTCCATCAGCAAGTGACATTCCTAACACTTTATCCCCATGATTTAATAATGCCAAATAAACAGCTGTATTGGCTTGAGCCCCACTATGAGGCTGAACATTTGCATATTCACAGCCAAATAATTCCTTTAAACGATTGATTGCTAAAGTTTCGACTTCATCTACAAATTGACATCCCCCATAATATCTCTTACCTGGATATCCTTCTGCATATTTATTTGTTAAAACACTTCCAGCTAATTCTAATATTTCTTCTGATACAAAGTTTTCTGAAGCAATTAACTCAATATTATTTCTTTGTCTATTTAATTCTCTTTCAACACTTTCAAAGACTTGTTCATCTCTCATCTTTATTCACTCTCCAAAGCCATCATTTTGGCAATTCTTTGATCATGTCTACCACCTTCATAATCAGTATGTAGCCACGCATTTAAGATTTCTAATGCTAAACCTTCTCCAATCACTCTTTGCCCCATTGCTAACATATTTGTATCATTATGAGCTCTTGTTGCTTTGGCACTGAACACATCATGAACTAATGCACAACGAATACCTTTGACTTTATTACATGTAATAGAAACACCAATACCTGTACCACAAACGACAACACCTTTTTCACATTCTCCATTTGCGACAGCTTTGGCAGCTTTGGCAGCATAATCAGGATAATCACAGCTTTCCTCATTATATGTTCCAAAGTCTACAACTTCATATCCTTGTTTTTTCATTTCTTCCATTAATACATTTTTTAAACGATATCCCCCATGATCACATGCAACTGCTATTTTCATTTTATTGCCTCCTCTATCTGTTCTTTTGTTATTTTTCCAGCTCTTAATATTTTGATTTCATCTTGACTCACGTCAACAACTGTACTGGCAATGTTATCAGATGTTTTACCATCAACGACTAAATCAATACGTCCATCCAATTGATTCAATACTTCTTGAGTTGAAGTTGTATTAGAATGTTGAGATAAATTCGCACTTGTGACTAACATAGGTCCTACCTTTTTTAATAAAGATAAAACAAATTCACTATCTGGAATACGTATTCCTATGGTTGATTTTCCATTTGTCATGATATCACGAACAGATTCTTTTTTCTTAAAAATCAACGTAATCATTCCAGGCATAAATTGATCAATCATCTTTTGTGCCTGTGGACTAATGTAAGCATACTGAGAAATATCCTTTTTATCAGCAACCATCAAAGTAATCGCTTTAGAATAATCTCTATTTTTTGCTTCCATTAAACGCTCTAATGCTTCTTCATCATTAAAATGAATACCTACGCCATAAACTGTTTCAGTAGGAAAAGCAACAATACCACCTTTTTGAATCACATCACAAATTTCATTCATTTGATTTTCTAATACAACTTTTGTCATCTTCATCACCTTAGCTGATATTCTAACACAAATGCTTTTAAAATTATACAAATATCACTTGAAAATAAAAAATAGGCGATAGATTCTTTATTTTTCTATCGCCTTATTATTATTCTTTTGAAATATTTTTAAGTTCTTTAATCCAGTCCATACCTTTTTGAATCACTTTCCAATAAAATAATCCTAAACCCCAAATCAAAACAAACGCACCACTATAAATAAAAACCTCTGAAAATGAAGAAAGTGTATATTCAGCTAATGAACCACCTAAAATCATTAAAACCCCTAGCCCAAAAATTTCTATTAACTTTTTCATAAAAATCTTCTCCTTATATATCATAACATAAAAATATGTAGAATTTATGCATGTTTTTGAGATTTCATCTTTCTCCATTCATCTTCTAAAATAGACATTAAAATATCATCGGCGTATTGATCTCCATCTTTGATAGCATCTCTTAGAACACCCTCATGTTTAAATCCTACTTTTTCATAAGTGTGAATGGCTCTTTTATTGAAGGAAAAGACATCTAAAGAGATACGATGCAATTTTAAAACATCAAAAGCAAACGACAATGTCTGATCAATCATCCATGTTCCAATACCCTGTCCACGTGCTTGATGATGAAATATCGCAATTCTAAAATTAGCACTCTTCAATTCATAATCAATCTCATTAATAACACTTTCCCCTACAATATGTCCCTCAGGATCAATTAAAACAAAGTCATAACGATCCTTAGCATCTATACAGCTTATAAAAAAGTTGACCACTTCATCTTGAGTATAAGAAGATTGACTACCTGTCAATCTCACTATATCTGGATCTATTGGATTAAAGTTGTTTTTATAATATTCCATAGCATCTTCTTTTTGCGTTAATCTTAAAGTATAACCATCTTTTTGATATATGATTTCTCTTTCCATAAGTCTCACTCCCTCTATAAGTATACAATAAATGATGATTATATGAAAAAAGAACATTATTTTTTCATGAATTTATGGTATGATATTATCACTAGGAAAGGAATGATGAAATTGAAAAAGAAAACTCTTGCTTGTGCAGCTTTATTATCTGGTGCTATTGTTGGCTTTGTAGGTGTCACTGCAATTGATTTTGCCTGTCATAAAAGCACACCACTTAATAAAATGAAACCAAAAGTTGATCCACGTATTGAAAAATATCTTCCTTGGTTAAAACAACAACATTTTGAAACATGGGAAATGACTTCAAATGATGGTTTAAAACTCAAAGCCAAATTTTTAAAAGCTGATAGAGATACAAATAAAGTATTAATTGCTGTTCATGGTTATCGTTCATATAATTTAAAAGAATATGCCTATTATATTAAATTTTATCATGATCTAGGATTCCATATTTTATTACCAGATAATCGTGCTCATGGAGAAAGCGAAGGAACATATATTGGATTTGGATGGTTAGATCGATTAGATTGTATTCAATGGATTCATCAGGTTAAAGATTATTTTCATAAAGATTTACAAATTGTTTTACATGGTATATCAATGGGAAGTGCCACTGTTCTCATGGCTAGTGGTGAAGAACTTCCTGATGATGTCAAATGTATTATTTCTGATTGTGGATTTACAAGTGTTCTTGATGAATTTAAACATGAACTTCATCAAAGACATATTCCTGCTTCTCTTGTCTTACCAACTGCAACTTTATTAAGTAAAAAACGTGTAGGATATAGCTTCAAAGAAGCTTCAACAATTGAACAAGTTAAAAAATCTAAAACACCAACTTTATTTATACATGGTGATCGTGATAATTTTGTGCCAACCTATATGGTTTATGATCTTTATAATGCATGTAGTGCTGATAAAGATTTATTGATTGTTGAGGGTGCTGGTCATGCGCAAAGCTATTTGGTTGATCCTCAATTATGTGAAAGCACAATTATTGAATTTATGAATAAATACGTTAAAGAGTAAAAAATGACTGATTTTCAGTCATTTTTCTTTTAATAATAAATTCTTATATCTGTTAGTGATGATAAAATGGACATCTTTCTTTGATACATTGTTGATTCAAATGAGAAAACTCACATTTTTCATCAGTATCTTCTAATAGAATACCATACGTTTCTTCAACGAATTTGATAGCTGTTTTTAACGAAAGATAAGCATTTCTTTTACAACATCTTGGTCCTCCAACTTCAGCTATGTTGCCAAGTGCTAATGAAGTCAGTTTTAAATTATCTTTATAATATTCATTATCTGATAATGGTGTTGTCTGATGAATAATCGCTAAAGCTGCACCAACAGAAGAACTTGATCCACAAATTCCCCATTGTCCACAAGTTGCTCCTGGCATTTTCTTTCCTCTGACTTCTAGTTCATCTAAGGCTTTTGGAAAATCAAATTCAACTCCTACATTATGCATAGCAGTCAAAAAAGCATATCCATCAATAATATGATGAACAGGTCCATGAATTGGTATATTTTCAATTTTCATCAATTTCTTCACAATTTTTATTGGATTTTGACTTGTTTCTTTTAAACATATATCTTTGATCATTTGCATATTTTCATCCATAAATCTCACCTCTCTCTTTATTTTACCTTAATTATTCATGAGATTATAATATAATCATGAAATATCCTTATTTCATAGGCATTTTCTGCTTTTATTTATTCTTTTTCTATTCACCCGTTGGGTGAATAGTTTTTCTTTATA